>JAYPIC010000001.1:0-2517 GCA_038127595.1 bacterium
ATCAGGCAACTTGAAAATTTTAAAGGATAATACAGTTTAATTAAAAACTACTCAAATATAGTCACCTAAAAAAAGTTATCAATTACCACCCAAACAAATCATTTCAATCATATCAAATAACAAAATAAAAATAGGAGAAAGTGTATATATCAAAAAAATGAATTGATATATGCTTTAATTAATATGGAATTAGAAACTTTATTTTCGAATGTTATTTTAAGATTTTCATTTAATCTTTTAGTTGCCTTTGTGATCATTAAATTGATTTATCATCGCGACTATAAGGGCAATGATTTTGTTTTCACTTATTTTATGTTTAATACCCTCATATTCTTCTTTGCATATATTCTTGGCAACTTAGATATTAATATGGCCTTTGGATTTGGTCTTTTTGCAGTTTTTGCAATATTACGTTATAGAACTGACCCAATTCCAATTAAAGAGATGACTTATCTTTTTATCGTTATTACAACAGGTGTTATAAATGCATTAAGTACAGAGCAGGTTGATTTTGCTGAGCTACTTTTCGCTAATGCCACAATTGTCACAATGACTTTTTTACTTGAACGGCATTGGGTAAATAACTTGCCAGATAAATCCCTAAATAGTAAAACAATTGTGTATAATGATATGAATATGATAAAGCCTGAGAACCATCAAGAACTAATTAAAGATCTTTCGGAAAAGACTGGGCTTCCTGTTGTTGATTGTAAAGTTGGACGGATTAATTATATAGAGAACAGGGCAAACGTAAAATTATATTATAAAGATTAAAAAAATATCTTTATAGAATTTGATGCTAAATAATTTAATTAAAATTATATGGTTCACCTTTTTTTTAATCTCTCAAATTTTGATTGCAGATGAATTTGAACTTAGAAACTCAGTTTCGTATAAAATAAAATTACCAAATTCTCTAAGACTTGATTTCGAACAAAGTATCCGATCAAGGGGCGAGAATTTACTATTTAGACAAACTTTTTCTGAGGCATCTCTATCTTATGAACTGTTCGATAACATGAAGATATTCATCCCACTGCGATATTCAATTTTTAAAGATAAGGTTAAAACGCGTGCCAGTTTTGGTGGTTCCTATAAAGTTCAGTTGAATGATCTCAGTTTTAAATTTAAGACTAGATACCAATTGGGTTTTGAAGAACAAAAAGATACCGAACAGGTCTTACGAAATAAATTATATGCTTATTATAAAGTAAATAAGAGATATAAACCTTTTATGTCTTTTGAAATATTTAACCCAATTGATTCTAAGGTAGAAATTATGAATGAATATAGAGTCACTTCTGGATTAGACATAGGGCTGCGAGGTAAAAAAGCTATTAAGATTTATTTTCAGTATAAAGTAGAAGATCTAGAGAAAAAAGATACTGATGAAATGAATATTATTGGGTTTTCATATAGCTTGAATTAGAATGTTTAAATTAGTTCTAGGGATGGAATTATATTTTTATTTCAATCATTAAATACCCAGCTTCAAGTCTTTCTCTATCTTCAGGATAATAGATAGAAAAACCCTGAATTAATTTTCCACCAAAAGGGAGTTTTTTCGAAAGAATAAAATCTAACTCTTTTCCATAGGCACCAAAATCTATAGCATCTTTAAAATAATGGTATTTGATAGATAAGTTAAAACTTGAAAATAGTTTATGTTTGCTTTCTATAAACCATTCATTCAATCCAGTATGAGAGTTATCAAGAAATTTGTTATGGACTGGGTTATCATAATATCCGTGAAATTTATGTACTGCTCCGAACGGTTTAGCAAATCCAGTAAGTTGGCCATCACCTCCGCCTAATAAAAATTCATCTCCTGATATATATTCTTTCGAAAAAGATAAAGATTCTATTAAAGGAGTGAAACTGATTGGTGCGTTAATATTTATTGATGATAATGAAGCGTTGATTTTATCTGAATAGTATTCACCATTTTGGAAAGCAAATTCTGCTTCAAAATCTATTGATCTAAATTTTTTAAAAACTCTTAACCCGTATGTTCTTCTTTGTTTGGTATTTGTATTAGGCATGATCACTATATCTTCATTATAATAATAATAATCTAAATTAAGAGAAGAGTTTCTTATCGGTGCCTCATCACTATCAATTGTTTGTTTTTTTGATTTAAAAAAGTTCAATTTTGTTGTCCCGTATAAACCATCAACCACATAATCAAATTGGTCATTCATAGGAAACAGTTCAGCATTGATCAAATGGAAAAATAATATATCTCCACTTCTTGTTTTTCGAATGTTTGTTATACCCTCAAAACTGCGACCACTTTCGTTCCAATTATTATTTGAAAAAATTCTTTGATTACCCAAGGGCATTTCAAATCTGCCGAAGCGAGTTTTGTTTTTGCTTCCAAGTATTCCATCAAATTCACCAAATACTTGGTGGAAAGAAGGCGAGGAGTTTTGTCCTCCGGTTATACTAGGTGAGTTATTTTGATTGCCAAGTAATCTAGTGTCTTGAAGTTGAAAATAAATTTTATAATTCTGTGAG
>JAYPIC010000001.1:2617-123387 GCA_038127595.1 bacterium
ATGTATCCTATAGATTCGAAAGGGTTAACAACTAAGGATGTTATATTTTTTAAATGAGCACCTATTCGTTTAAGATATCTTGCATAAAGTGCTACGGATGCTGTTTTGTTTTCTTTGCCAATCTCTACATCGCCTGAAATGGATGCTGCCACTAATTTGTCAGATATTTTACCTAGGTCATCTCTATAAGATGCTATGAGTTCATCGGCTAAGTTTTCGTCCATATTTTCTACAGCTTTTATTGTAGATGAAAATCGATCAATCACAGTTTCTTCAATCATTTTTAAATCTTCTGAAAACTTTTCTGATTTAAACTTTTTAGGATAATTCATAGCCAAGTCCAAAATATTTTTTGAGTAGTCCCCAATGCGTTCTATATCAACAACGGTATTAATTAATACCAATCCAGAGTCAATGTTAGTTACATCTTTTGACACAGAGTAGTATGTAACTACTTTTTTTCTAATTTCTCGGTGGTAGTCATTTATTTTTTCATCTCGCAATTTTATACTTTTTAGTACTTTATTTTTTTCCCCCGACCTTAGTGCTTCTACTGCATCGTTAAACATTTCATGAGATAGATGAAGCATATCGTTTGATTCGCTCCAAGCCTGAGAGAGACTATCTTCCGACTTCCAAATATTTACAAGATCTCTAAATACTGACATAATTCCTCCATTGAATGAAAATGATTATCTTCCAAAATAAATGATGAAAAGTGGTAACAAAACAAAAATAAAGAAAAGATAAAGTAGTGGTAAATATTTTTTTGTGACAGCTTGTTCTGAAATTATTTCTGCACATTTAAGAGGTATGTTTCGTAAAGCAGGTATACAATAAATAATCACAATTCCTGAAATATTAAAAAGCAAATGACTGAAAGCAGCAACCAAAGCTGACACTGTTCCAGTTATTGCAGCTAACAGTGCTGTTACAGTAGTACCAATATTTGCTCCAAGTGTGAATGGAAAAATTTGCCTTAATGTTAAAACGCCCGCGCCAGCTAAAGGCACTACTAAAGAAGTTGTAATAGATGAGCTTTGCACCATTATTGTGATAATGATTCCAAATAGCATTGCTTTGACTGCTGTATTAAATATGTATTGATCAAAAAACCCCTCAATCTTTTTTAAAACTAAACTTTTTAAAAGTTTTACAATGCTATATAACATCATAAATGTTATAAAAACGCTTATTATTAGATATACTATATCATTATCAAAACTAAATTTTTGAAGAAAATTTGCTCCGGATTTAACCGCTAATTTTATTGGGCTTTTTGCTTGAAGCACTTCTATGTTATCAATTTTTCCAAATATTTTTAATGCAAACCACTCTGATGTTCTTTGTAGTGGGTGAAAGAGCATTTCAATTGGGAAAACAATAATTACCGCTAAAATATTAAAAAAATCATGAACTGTTGAAGCAGCAAAAGCTCTTTTAAACTCAGTACCTTTGTTTATGTGTCCCACTGACACTATTGTATTCGTTACTGTTGTCCCAATGTTTGCTCCCATTATCATAGGGATTGAGCTAGCTATAGTTAGGCTGCCACTACTAACCATTCCAACTATCAAGGATGTAGTTGTCGATGAACTTTGAAAAAGTACTGTAGCAAAAATACCAATAAATAATGCTATAAAAGGATCGCTAGTAGTAGTTAATACTGTTTCTGCAAAATCAGAACCCATTCGTTTTATCGCTGATGACATACCTGCAATACCAACTAAAAAGAGATAAAGCGCTGAAAAAATTCCAGTCGACTTTAATAAAATTTTTATTGTGTCGTTGTTCATTAAACCTTTTGTTGTAGAGCTATTTTAATTAAGAAAGGTTAGTTTTATGTTAGGCTCATGTAAAATTATTTTATACCAGCCTTTAGAATATCGTGAATGTGAATTACGCCATCAGGCTTTTTAAGGTTTTCTGAAGAATAAACAAATAAGCTGGTGATGTTATATTCTTCCATAAGCTCTAAAGCTGTTATTGCTAATGTGTCTGAAGAAATGACCTTTGGGTTAGCAGACATAAAGTCTTTTGCTGTTTTATCAAAGATGTTATTACCATTTTGCTCTACGCCTCTTCTAATATCTCCATCAGTAATAATGCCGACTAGGGTGTCATTTTTATCTAACACTCCAGTTATGCCTAATCCTTTTTCTGATATTGTTAGAAGAGAATCTTTGAGGCTTGTATGATCTTTCACAAAAGGGATGTTTTCACCTTTATGAACTAATTGATCCACACTTAATAAAAGTTTTTTCCCTAAAGAACCTCCTGGATGCAGTTCAGCAAAGTCTTGTGCATCAAATCCTCTATTTTCCAGAAGTGCCACTGCCAAAGCATCTCCCATAGCTAGCGTAGCAGTGGTGCTTGCAGTAGGGGCAAGGTCAAGAGGGCATGCTTCTTTTTCAACGGAAGTATCTAGAGCATGATCAACACTGTTAAACAAAGTTGAATTTTCTTTACCAAACATGCCAATTATAGGAATCATTTTTTTCTTTAGCGCTGGAATAATTTGAAGGAGCTCATGTGTTTCACCGCTATTACTGATCATTAAAACAACATCATTTTTTGTTATCATCCCAAGGTCACCATGAAATGCATCAGCGGGATGTACAAAATGAGATGGTGTGCCGGTAGAAGACATGGTAGCGGCAATTTTTTGTGAAATTAGGCCCGATTTTCCCATCCCAAGGATGATTAACCTCCCACTGCAGCTAAGAATTGAACTTACAGCATCTTCAAAACTTTTACCTATTTTATCTGCTATAGCAGCAACAGCCTTTGATTCTATATCAATTACATTTTTAGCAATATCTATATTTTTTGAATTACTCATAAAATAAATTTAAGAATAAAGTATGTCCACATGTGTAGTATAACTTATTAATGTTTAAAACATCTTTGCCCAGTAAATACCATAGCAATTCCATGTTCGTTGCATGCAGATATAACTTCATCATCCCTAACTGAACCTCCTGGCTGAAGTACTGCTTTTATTCCACTTCCAGCAATTTTATCAATGCTATCCCTAAAAGGGAAAAAAGCATCAGAGCACAATATGGAATCTTTAATTGATTCACCCGATTTTTTCATAGCAATATCAACTGAATCAACTCTGCTTACTTGTCCTGCTCCTACGCCGACTGTTGTATTATCTTTAACGATTAGTATGCCATTTGATTTAACGTGTTTCAATACTTTCCACCCAAAAAGCATTGTTTTCATATCATTATCTGATGGCTTATTTTCTGTAACAACTTGTAGATTTTCCTCTGATAAAATACTTGTGTCCGTTTCTTGCACAATTACACCACCTACTACATTTCTAATTTCTAACAACTGCTCACGAGATTGAATATTTCCGACTTCAAGTACACGGAGATTTTTCTTTTTTGAAAAGATCTCTAATGATTTTTTAGTGAATGCTGGTGCTAACACAATTTCAACAAAAACCTTTGAGATTTCTTCAGCAAGAATGTCATCACAAGGTTGGTTTATTGCTATAATGCCTCCAAATGCTGAAAGACTATCTGCGTTAAATGCTCTTTTATATACATTTAACATATTGGCACCTAGGGCTACTCCGCAGGGATTAGCGTGTTTAACAATTACACAAGCTGTTGAATTAAACTCTTTTAAACAAGAAAGGGCAGCGTCAGCATCCATTATATTATTATAAGATAACTTTTTCCCTTGGTGGATTTTTGCATTAAGAATGTTATTTGACCTATCTCCAGGAATGGTATAAGCAGCTGCAGCTTGATGGGGGTTCTCTCCATATCTCATTTCTGAATGTTTAGAGAATGTCAACGTAAAATCATCAGAAAGCTTATCTGGCTTTAGGTAATTATGGATGATAGTATCATATTGAGCTGTATGGCCGAATGCCTTTGCAGAGAAAAACGATCGAGAATCAAAATCGATCTCATTTTCATCAGTAATATTTTCTAATAGATAATCATAATCATTAGGGTCAACTATTACAGTCACCCATCCAACATTTTTAGCCGCACTTCTAATCATTGTCGGGCCACCAATGTCTACGTTCTCTAGCGCTAAAGCCTGGTCACAATCATTTTTTGAAATTGTTTCAGAAAAAGGGTAGAGGTTACATATTACAATGTCAATCCATTTGATATTATTATCTTTAGCATCCTTTTCATGTTTATCTCGAAGCCCAAGTATTCCCCCCTCAACTAATGGATTGATTGTCTTAACTCTCCCATCCATGATCTCAGGAAAGTTAGTATAGTCACTCACATCAGTAACTTTTATATTTTTGTCTCTTAAAAATTTAGCACTCCCTCCAGTAGATATAATTTCAATTCCTCTTGAAACAAATTCTTTGGCAAGTTTGTCTAAACCTGTTTTATCAAAAACAGAGATTAAAGCGCGATTAATTTTTATATTCTCATTATTTAATTGTGGGTTTTCTAACATATCTATTTATTAGTTATTAGGTTAATTGCTTCTATGAATGCTTGTCCTTCTAAAGCTTGGACTCTTTTTTTTAGAGTATCAATGTTATCATTAGGACCTACTTTACATGACTTTTGAACTAGAATAGGGCCGCCGTCTACCTCCTCAGTCACAAAGTGTATAGTGCACCCTGTTTCATCATCGCCATTAGCGAGTACTTCTTCATGGACATTCGTATCCATACCCCCAGCATATTTTGGGAGAAGAGAGGGATGAACATTTAATATTTTATCTCTCCAGTTATGGCAAAACTCATCAGATAATATTCTCATAAAACCTATTAGTAATATCAAATCAACTTCATTCTTATTTAGCAGGTTTGTCACTTCCTGGTCAAATTCTTGTCTAGATTTTCCTTTATGGCGAATATATTGAGTATTCACTCCATGTTTTTTTGCTCGTTCTAATATGTAAGCATTTTTTTTATTTGAAATAACAATACTTACAGAAGCTTTAATTAATTTTTGATCAATAGCATCTAAAATTGCTTGTAGGTCAGTACCATTTGTAGATCCTAAAACGCCAAGCTTTATCATTTAAGGGATGACATATGGTTTAATTTTTTTTGTATTAGATTTGTAGTGCCTATGTCTTTTCTATGGAAAAGCGGACCTTTCACTTTTAATATGTTTTTTTCAGCAATTTGTTCAGCTTCCCAAATTGTTTCACCATGCCCAACCACGGCTATAGCACGACTTCCTATTTGTATCAGGTTATCGTTTTTATTTTCAACAGATGCATAAAATAATATATTTTTATTTTTTACTTCAGATACATCGATTTGATGTCCTTTTACTGGATCATCTGGATACCCTTCAGGTACAGCGTATTTACATACAGTTGCTAAATTTTTAAAAACTATTTTAGTATTATTAAGGTTTTCTGAAATGATTGCTTCACAAATTTCGATCAAGTCTGAATCTAATATTGACAAAACATTCATTGCCTCGGGGTCACCAAAACGTGCGTTATACTCTATTAATTCCACTCCTGCATTAGTTGCGATAAAGCCACCATATAGTATTCCTTTGTAACCTTCTCCAAATTTATGTTTTAATGCTTTTGCAGTCTTTTCATTTATTTTTTGAGCTGATTCAATATGGTTTTTTTCTAAGAAGGGTAGACTATGATCAGAGTCTGAATATGTTCCCATACCTCCGGTGTTTGGACCTGTGTCGTTTTCATAGGCTCTTTTATGATCCTGAACTGCTGGCATATGAACAAGGTTTTCGCCATCACTGAAACTCATCAAAGAGAATTCTTCACCAATTAGCTTTCGCTCTATTACAAAATGGCCTCCATCTTCAATTAGTTCTTTGCAGTATGATAAAGCTTCTTCATGGCTATGCAGATGATCCCCAGCAACTTTAACTCCCTTACCGCCAGCTAATCCATCATATTTAACAACATAGTTATCGCCTAAAAGAGATAAAAAATCCTCCACACCTTCCATATTTGTAAATGTTTTGAATTTTGGACAACCTGGAATTTTATACTCTCTTAAAAGGTTTCTTGTAAATGACTTTGAAGTTTCGATTTGAGCTAGATTTTTCTTTGGACCAATAACTCCTATTCCAGCTTCCCATAAAGAGTCTGCAACACCATACGCTAAGGGGTTTTCTGGTCCAATTATTGCAATGTTAATACTTTGTTTTATTGAATAGTCTTTAATTATTTCTGAGTTATTAATATCTATAATTTTTAACTCATTGCAGATATCTGATATGCCGGGATTATTATTGCTAGCCAGGCAATATATCTCTTTTTCTTTTTTTGATTTATTTAAAGACTTGATAATTGCATGCTCTCTAGCACCTGACCCTATAACTAAAATTTTTACCATTATTTTAAAAAGAGATTAATTATCGTTTAATGTCTTGCCTACTGTCTTCTAGTTTTTGCAAATACTTTTTCGTTACAAAAGAATCACAATAAATACCTGTAAAGACTGAATCTTCAAATTTTGTTATTTTTGGATTACCAATGCTTGCCGATGATCTAAGATCATCAAGGTCTTGGTAAATCAATTCATCTGCCCCAATAAAGTTTTTTATTTGCCTTATTGTTCTGTTATGAGCAACCAGCTCTTTTATTGCAGGCATATCAATTCCAAAGACGTTCTGAAATCTTATTGGGGGACTAGCCGAAGCAAAAAATACTTTTTTAGCTCCATTGTCTCTCACCATTTGAATAATTTTTTTTGAGGTATGCCCCCTTACAATTGAATCATCAACTAATAACACATTCTTATCCTTAAATTCAATTTCTATTGGGTTTAGTTTTTGGGCAACCGATCTTTTTCTAATACTTTGGCCAGGCATGATAAACGTTCTTCCTATGTACCGGTTTTTCATAAAACCCTCGCGATATTTTACCCCAAGTTTATAAGCAACCTGCATTGCAGAAGTTCTACTTGTATCGGGTACGGGTATAACCACATCAACTTCGAGGTCTTTGAAGTCTCTTAGAATTTTTTCACCTAAAAAATCTCCCATTCGTAATCTTGATTTATGTACAGATATTTCATCTATAGTAGAATCAGGCCTAGAAAAATATACATATTCAAAAAGGCAAGGTTGGTTAATTGATCCTTTTATTGGTCTTTTTTTATCAACATTTCCTTGTTCATCGATTATTACTACTTGTCCAGGTTTTATATCACTTTCTAATTCGTATCCCATTGCTGTTATAGCACTACTCTCAGATGCAATTAAATATGAGTTTTTATATTTCCCTAAAGATAAAGGTCTAATACCTTTTGTATCTCTAAAGGCAACCAAACCAATTCCGGCAACGATCATAACTACTGCATAACCACCAGAACATTTTTGAAATACATTATTAAGTGCTTTATAAACATGTGTTTTAGTTAATTTTCTAAAGTTAGTTTTATAAAGCTCATAGCAAAATTGTTTCAGTAAAACTTCCGAATCAGAGTTTGTATTAAACTGGCAAAAATTTATTCTAATCAGTTCTTCTTTTAATTTTTCACTATTTGTTAGTGTACCGTTGTGTGCCAGAGAAATATTAACTGGATTTGCAGTGAAAAAAGGTTGAGCCTCGCTCACATTATCACCCCCAGCAGTAGGGTAGCGAACATGTCCAATCCCAATATTCCCTGCTAACTTATCAAAAGTTGTTTGGTGTTTAAAAACTTCTGTTACTAATCCTGTGTATTTATGTGTTGATATTTTTTCAGTATCCCATGTGGATATACCTGCAGCATCTTGCCCTCTATGTTGTACTTGAATCAGGGCATCGTATACATCACCACAAGCTGGTTCTTTCTTATGATATATGCCAACTATGCCACACATTATTTTAGATCTATAAGTTTTGAAGCTATACCCGTGTATGCTTCTGGTGTGAGATTTATTAGTTTATCTTTTTCTTCTTTAGAAATATGAAGAAGTTTTACAAAATCAGTTATTGAAGATTGAGTTATTTCTGTCCCTTGGGTCATATTCTTTAATTGTTCATAGGCATTATCAGAGCCTGTTTTTCGTAAAACAGTTTGAATAGCCTCAGCTAATACTTCCCAGTGTTCGTTTAGCTCAGTTTTCATTTTTGGTTTATTAACAGTTATTCTGCTCAATCCTTTCAATATATTTTTTAATGCTATGTAGCTGTAACCCATGGCCACACCTTGGTTTCTTAAGGTAGTGCTATCTGTTAAATCTCTTTGCATTCTAGATATAGGAAGTTTATTGGATAGGTGGTTTAATGTGGCATTAGCTAAGCCTAAATTACCTTCAGCATTTTCAAATTGTATCGGATTGATCTTATGCGGCATCGTTGATGAGCCAACTTCGCCTGGTATTTTTTTTTGCTTTAATATTCCTCTACTTACATACGACCAAATATCTCTACACATATCTATTAAAATGTTATTAACTCTAATGATAGAGTGAAAACTTTCTACAACTGAATCATGTGGCTCTATTTGTGTTGTAACAAGGTTTGGCTTAAGTCCTAAAGAGGAAACAAAATTTTTGGTAAACTGTATCCAGTTTACATTTGGGTGTGAAATTGAGTGTGCTGCCCATGTCCCTGTAGCACCGCCAAATTTCCCAAGAAGAGTATGATTTTTCATAGTACTATATTGTCTGTTAAGCCTATGCACAAAAACGTAAATTTCTTTTCCAAATGTTGTTGGTGTTGCAGATTGACCATGTGTAAGAGATAACATAGGTGTCTCAGAAAATTGCTTACTTATTGTTTTTAATTTTTTAATTACATTATTTAATGTGGGAAGAAATTCATTTTTAAATGCTTCTTGCCACATCAAAGAGTAAGATAGATTGTTTATATCTTCAGATGTAAGGGCAAAATGAATCCAGGGGAACAACCGTTTTTTATTCATTTTTTCTAGTTTTTCTCTGATGAAATACTCCACGGCTTTAACGTCGTGGTTTGTAGCTTCTTCTATAGCTTTTACTCTTCTTGAATCCTCCAAATTAAAAGAAGTATATATCTTTCGGAGTTTTTGCTGATCTTTTTCAGAAAAAGGATTTAACTCTTTGATTCCTTTTTCTAAAGAAAGAGAAATCAAATATTCTATTTCAATCTTAGTTCTATACCGTATTAATGCATGTTCAGAGAAATAATCAGAAAGAGGTTCTGTACTTTTTGAATATCTCCCATCAAGGGGAGAAATAGCTTTTAACGAATCAGGCACCAAAGATTCTTTTAACAGCAAGAGCACAGTTTCCTGGGTCAATTACTGTTAATACAGGTGTTTGGCTTGGCATTTGAAGTGTGGAATGAATGTTGACTAGCATGTCAGCCTTATCGGAAAAAGGTGGACATCCTATCGTTGGGAATTTAGAATTAGCAGCTACAAACCCTGATAAAGCATTAGATCTACCAGCTATTGTGACATATACAATGTCTTTCTCATTTTTATTAGCTTCTAATATTTCTAATACTTTTAAAGGTTGTTTGTGAGCTGATGCAGCATGCTGCTCCCAAGGAATGTTGTATTCGTCTAATTTGTCTGTGATTTTTTTTGCATGTGGCTCATCGAAAGTAGAGCCCATTATTAATATTGTTTTCATTTTATGTAATCTTTCAAGTTTTCTTTAATTCTTTCTGTTACTTCTTTTCCCTTATCCGGAAAGGGGAAGACACTTCCTGTTATCGTTTCATATAGATAAATATATCTGCTAGACAATTCAATAACTAATTCATCAGGTGCTGGTGGTAATTCTTTATCATTATAAGGATCACAGTTATCAACAAACCATAGCCTTAGAAATTCTTTATCAATGTTCTGAGGTTCTTTGCCTTGAGCAATGCGATCTTCATAACTACCGGCTATCCAATATCGGCTACTATCTGGGGTATGGATTTCGTCAATCAGTAGAATATTTCCATCCTCATCTTTCCCCATTTCATATTTTGTATCAACTAAAATCATACCATGTTCGGCTGCTTTTTTCTGACCAAATTCAAATAGCTCCAAAGCTTTTTTGCTACAATAATCCCAATCTTCTTGGGTCATCCAATTTTCACTTACTATATCTGAAGGAGAAATTGGACGGTCGTGATCTTCTTCCTTCGTAGTTGGAGTGAGCATACTCTCTTCAAGTTTTTGGTTTTTCTTTAATCCTTCAGGAAGAGTATTACCACAATATTCTCTATCACCGTTATTGTAAACAGTCCAAAGTGAGGTGCTTGTGCTACCAGTTATATAGCCCCGCACTACAAATTCAATTGGGAATACCTTACATTTTTTAGCGATAATCACATTAGGGTCAGCAACATCAATAACATGGTTTTTAATTATATGTTTTGTTTCTTCAAACCACCAGGCACTTGCTAGATTTAATACTTGGCCTTTAAAGGGTATAGCTGCTAGCACTCTATCAAAAGCACTTTGCCTGTCAGTAGTAATTAGTGCAAGCGATTTCCCAAGGTCGTATTGGTCTCTGACTTTACCTTTTTTCTTTGAAATAGAGTTTAATTTTGTCTCAGTGAGTGTGTTATCTAGCTCTGCTGATATTCTATCTTTGTATTGGCTAACTGATTCTAAAACATTCATGCGATAATGGGTTGTGTAATATGTTTGTATTTAAAATGTTATTAAAAATAGGATTGAAGTTAGCATTTTTTATAGTGATGTTCCAGATTACTCCACGTTTTAATTCTAATAAATTTTTGATTTTAAATCTTTGTGTTAGGGAATTAAACTTTTTTTGGCAATGCATGTCATCTTTTTGACGAACCAAAACAGAATGTGTGTCTTGATCTTTAGGCAGTTCACTTAAAAATTCTTTATTTGAATTAAAGAGTTCACCAGAATCTTCTATTTGCTTTAAAACATTTTTAGGGTTTTTAGAGCAGTTTATTTCCCAATGAATTTGTTTACTTATTTTAACATCCAACCCTTTCTGTTGTAGTGCGCTCTGAACGCTAACTGCTTCATTATCAGTAATTATTAAATCAACTATCCATATATTTGAATTTTCATTTTTTTCATAGTTTGCAATTTTTTTATGTTCTGGTTTATACGATAGTTTTACTTTTTTTAAAGCTATTGAGTGTTCAATGAACTCCTTCATAGAGGAAAACAATTTATCTCCCAATTCAGTTCTTTCTGGGTGTGGCATCATAGCAAGCACATTACCACTGGCGTTAGAGATTGCTGCAAGGTTATAATCTGAACCATTAGGGTTTGTTGGAAATTCGCTTGATACTTTACCATTATAATCACAATATCTGAAAACAGTTTGATCATTTGTTTTCATTTCTTCTAGTAGATCATCAGGAATTATAAATCTTCCCTCAGCGTGGGCAAAAGGGATGTTTATCATTTCATTTTCTGAAAGGTGTCTTGTAAATGCAGTGCTATTTTGAGGGACAGAAAGTTTAAGGTTTGACCAAGCATTGTAATATCCTGTCCCAACAACTTCTCCAGATTTCATTCGTTTGTTATCTGCTAAAGCAATTGATGTTTGATTATCTGACGTTCCTGGCACCAACCCTGATTCCACTAAAATTTGCGCACCATTACATATACCAAAAATAGGCTTACCTTTTTTTGATTCATTTTTCAGAGTATTAATTATTGGTTCTAAAGATGCAATCACGCCAGCTCTTGAGCGATCTTCATATGAAAATCCACCAGTAATAATAAACCCATGGCATTCTTTTATTAAAACCTGATTTGAATTCCAAAGGATTTCAACAGGGTTCATTTTTACTCTTTTTATTGCCAGAGATGTTTCTCTTTCGGTATTTGATCCTGGGAATTGAACTACTCCAATGTTTATTGTCATATGGGTTAAATGATGATTAAATATTTCAAAAAAACGATAAAACTTAGCAACACAAATCCTAGGTAAAAATAAATCTCTTCAAATAAAGCAATAATATAGAATAATTATATTTATCATTACATTTTAATAGGGTTTAATCGATGATTATTTATAACAGAACAAAATACAAAGAGCTTACTCTAAAAAGCTACCAAAAGGAAAAGAGAAGACTTCAAATTGAACTTTTAAAGTTGCAGGAATGGGTCATTCAATCTGGGAAAAGGTTAGCTATTGTGTTTGAAGGTCGTGATGCAGCAGGGAAGGGAGCGACGATTAAACGATTTATTGAAAATTTAATACCTAAAACTATGAGAGTAGTTGAGCTTGGGGTACCGACGTCGGCTCAAAATAGAATGTGGTTTAAAACCTATGATAAGCTTTTACCTCAAAAAGGAGAAATAGTTTTCTTTGATAGATCCTGGTATACAAGAGGGCTTATTCAACCTGCAATGGGATATTGTACAGATAGGCAATATAATTATTTCATGAAAAATGTAAATAATTGGGAAAAAAAACACATTGATGACGGACTTTTATTAATAAAATTTTATTTATCAGTTTCTAAAGAGAATCAACAGCAAAGGTTTGCTTTTAGACAAAATAGCCCATTAAAATATTGGAAGCTTAGTGAAAATGATTTAAAAGCTGCTAAAGAGTGGGATCTATTTACTCATTACAAAGAGCAGGTTTTTGCCAACAGCGAACCTAATAAAAATCCATGGGTAATTATTAATTCAGATAATAAAATGATTGCAAGATTGAATGCAATGAGATATGTGTTAACAAGTTTTGAGTATGCAGGTAAAAAGGTTCTTAAAGACAAAAAATGGTCAAAAGAAATAACTGAATATGATATCGAAGTTGATGGTGTAAAGTTTAAAAACCTTACGAAAGAACAATATGAACTTTTATACAAATTAAAGGGTAGCACGTAATTGAAAAATAAAATTAAAGCTGCAGGTGGTATAGTTATCCAAGGTAAAAAAATTCTTTTTATTAAAAAAAACGGGCGCTGGGAGTTTCCCAAAGGTCGATTAAAAAAAGGATCAAAAAGAAAAAATACTGCACTCAGAGAAATTTATGAAGAGACAGGGATTCCTCAAGAAAATCTAAATATCATAAAACCACTAATACCAACGCATGATAACATTAAAGATGGTAAAGATGTGGTCATAAAGAAAACATATTGGTATCTAGTAGAGCACTTAGGAGATGCCAGAACAAAATTAATTCCTGAAAAAAGAGAAGGAATTACCAAATGTAAATGGCTAACACCTAGTGAAATTGTCTTGATAATGAAAGACAGTCGCCCTTTAGTTCACTATTTATTAGAATTTGTACTTCAAGACCCTGATTACAAATTATTGCGTAAAACCAGGGGAAAGATAGTATAAAAACTATACTAGTTCAGCTTGTGCGGCAGATAACCTTGCTATAGGAACCCGGTAAGGAGAGCAGCTAACATAATCTAATCCATTCTCTTTACAAAAATGAATTGAATTTGGATCTCCTCCATGTTCTCCACAAATACCTATTTTAATAGAAGGGTTGACATTTCTACCATATTTCACTGCCATGGATACTAATTTGCCTACGCCTTTAACATCTAAACTTTGGAATGGATCTCCAGGCAATATGTTGCGATCAAGATATTCTGGTAAAAATGATCCTATATCATCTCTGCTAAAACCATATGTGGTCTGAGTTAGGTCATTAGTTCCAAAGCTGAAAAACTCTGCATGTTCTGCAATTTCATCTGCAGTTAAACAAGCTCTTGGTAGTTCAATCATTGTGCCTACAAGATAGTTTAGTTTAATATCATATTTACTTTCAACTTCTGAAGCCACCTTTCGAACAATCTTTTCTTGATCAATGTATTCTGTAACAGTTCCAACTAATGGAATCATTATTTCTGGTAAAACATTCAAGCCGTCTTTAGTTAGTTCAGCAGTAGCTTCTAAGATTGCACTAGCTTGCATTTCTGTAATTACAGGGTATGCAATTCCAAGCCTGCATCCACGATGTCCTAGCATAGGATTAAGTTCGTGGAGGCTTGAGATGCGTTGACTAACAACCGAGCTGTCAATGCCAATACTATTAGCTAGCTCTTTTATTTGCTCATTATCTAATGTAATGAACTCATGCAAGGGGGGATCAAGTAATCTAATAGTTACAGGCTTTCCCTCCATCGCTTCTAAAGTTCCCTTGAAGTCTTCTTTTTGAAATGGTAAAAGTCCCATAACAGCATCTCTTCTATCATCATCGTTATCTGCTAGTATCATTTTTCTCATTGCTAAAATTCTTGTTTCATCAAAGAACATATGTTCTGTTCTACACAACCCTATTCCTTCTGCACCAAACTTTATTGCTTGTTTTGCATCTTCTGGGCTCTCAGCATTTGTTCTAATTTTTAATTTTCTTTTTTCATCTGCCCATGTCATTAGTTCTTTGTACTCTTCATTTCTATCTGGATCTGCAGGTATTAGATCTAACTGACCTAGATATACAATTCCAGTGGTACCATTCATTGTTATCCAATCGCCTTCTTTAATAATTACATCACCAACAGATAGTTGTTTATCATTTACAGAAATATTTATTTCATTACAACCAACAATACAGCACTTACCCCAGCCTCTTGCTACTAATGCTGCATGTGAAGTCATTCCGCCTCTCGCTGTTAATATTGCTTCAGCAGCGTGCATACCATGGACATCCTCTGGCGAAGTCTCTTCTCTAACTAGAATGACTTGTTCGCCTTTATTTTTCCACTCTTCTGCATCGTCAGCTGTAAATACTACTCTACCTTTAGCACCACCTGGCCCCGCTGGCAGTCCCTTTGTTAATTTGGTTGCATTATCTTCACTTGCTTTATCCAAAGCTGGATGAAGTAGTTCATCTAATTGATTTGGATTTACTCTCATTATAGCAGTATGTTTATCTATCATACCTTCTTTGAACATATCTACAGCCATCTTTATTGCAGCAACACCATTTCTTTTTCCAACTCTAGTTTGGAGCATCCACAACTTACCTTCTTGAATAGTGAATTCAATATCTTGCATGTCTGAATAGTGTTTTTCCAATCTATTTTTTATTTCGAATAGTTCATTGTAAATCTCTGGCATAGTATCCTGTAAAGAAGGGAGGTGGCTAGTATCTTCTGTTTTGGTGTCTTCATTAAGGGGATTTGGCGTACGAAGACCCGCAACAACATCTTCACCTTGTGCGTTAGTCAGCCATTCTCCAAAAAATTTATTTTCCCCATTTGCTGGGTTTCTTGTAAAAGCAACACCTGTAGCAGATTCTTCTCCTGTGTTTCCAAAGACCATTGTTTGAACATTGACAGCAGTTCCCCATTCTTCTGGTATATTCTCTATTTTTCTATAACTTATTGCTCTTGCACCATTCCAGCTTTTAAAAACAGCTTCAATTCCACCCCATAATTGAGCTTCAGCATTGTCGGGAAACTCTGCACCGAGGGAGGATTTTATTTCACTTTTAAATATATCAATCACTTTTTTCCAATCGTCTTCGGAGAGATCGGTATCACCCTCAAGGCCATTTTTAGATTTGTATGAATCTAAGTGATGTTCAAGTTTCTGTCTTATTCCATCACCTTCCTCTGTTTCAATACCAGCAGCTTTTTCCATTACAACATCTGAATACATTGTTATTAGCCTTCTGTAAGCGTCATATACGAATCTTGGATTATTAGTTTTATCAATTAGGCCAGGAATAGTATCACTGGTTAAGCCTAAGTTTAGGACTGTTTCCATCATCCCCGGCATAGACTGTCTAGCTCCTGATCTTACTGACAGTAATAGTGGGTTAGATGGGTCTCCAAACTTAGTGCCCATTATTGATTCAACCTTAGATAGACTTTCTTTTACTTCTTCAGTCAAACTCTCAGGAAAAGATTTATTATTTTTATAATATTCTGTACAAACATCTGTTGTTAATGTAAACCCAGGAGGGACAGGAATACCTAAGATATTCATTTCGGCTAAGTTAGCTCCTTTGCCTCCAAGTAAATTTTTCATATCAGCCTTACCGTCTGCTTTGCCATCACCAAAGTTGTATACATACTTCATATTTTAAATCTTCCTATTTTTATATTATTAATTTTAAAAAAAAGTGGTTTGAATTATTTATAAATATTTGAAATCCAAGGGTTGAATTTATATTTATTTTTTAATTTAATGGAAACTTGCTTTGCAACTGCAATCATTTTGTATTCACCATGTTGAACTCTAAACCAGGTTTTACCTTTGACCCAAGCTTCCGTGACCCTTGATGGAAAGCCTGATTCTGTCATTTTTTTTGCTAATTTTTCAGCAGCTTTCCTGTCTTCAAAAGAACTGAGTTGAATCGTGTAATATTCTGTTTTGCCATTTTTTATTTGTGGTGTTGGTTTACTTGTTTTTGTACTTTTTACATTAGTATTAGTTTTAATGATAGGATTCAAGTTCCGATTCTTTTCTCTAATTTTATTTAAAACATTTTCTGCATCTTTTTTTGTTTGGTATTTTTCTGTAATGACCCTGTAGTACAGCCCTTTGGAAGAGTTTATTTTTTCTAAGGATAATCCAAACTTTTCTTGCTTTATACTATTATAAAGTCTTTTAGCGTTTATTTCATTTTTAAAAGATGCTAATTGAACATAATAATTACCAGTTTGTTCTTTTATAATTGTATTATTTTTGTTTTTAGCTAATTGTATTTTTGGTTTATTATTGTTTTTAACTATCTCTTTAGCACTATCCTTTATATTTGATTCTATTTTGGTTTGTGCTAAATATTTTGATTCTACCCACCCCTCTTTTTTATTAAATATAGTTTTATAATAAGTTCTTTCATTTTCTGATTTATCAAGTATTAATATTTTTTCTAGTGCTTTTATTTTAATAAAAGCTGGTATTTCATCAATGACGACTCTTTCAAAAGCATCATTAAATAGCATAGCATCCTTTTTTGCTACAAACACCTCTTCAATAACTTCTTGGGAAATGATTTGGTTTTTATTGCTGCAGTTAAAAATAAATATTGAAAATAAAATAAAAAGCAGGGGAGATACAAAACGGATATAGCTTATTTTACTATACAGATTAGAAAGTGATTTGTGGATTATAAAAAGATGTCTCAAAATATTATCACAGAATTCTATCAAGATAATATAAATATTTAAAATTAAAAAACAGGGGAGAAGTATCTTATTTCTTTTAGATTGCCTTTGTTATTATAAAAATACCATTTATCTACCATTTTACCACTCTTGTATGAGCCTTGCATTTCTTTTCGTGTTTTGTCATAGTCCCACCAACTAGTCCAGGTACCATCTTTTTTTCCATCTTTATATTCACCTTCAGTTAGCTTTCCATCTTCAAAGTATGCTATCCACTTACCATTTTTTAAGCCTTCGTTAAAAGAGCCTTCTTGCGTTTTTTTACCTTTTTCATTGTAAAAAATCCATTTATCATGGGCATTACCATCTCTTAGAGTACCTTCTTTTTCTTTTTCACCATTTTCATAATAGAAAGTCCATTTACCATTATAAACCCCATTTTCATACGTTCCAATGTCTTTTATTTGTTGGTTGGAATAGTATGTCGTCCACAAACCATGCTTTTTTCCATCTTTGTATGCTCCCAATGTCTCTTTTCCGCCACTCCATGTTCCTTTCGGCTGTGGTTCTGGAGTTGGCATTAAAACTACTTCAGGAACTTTTTTACTTTCATACCATCTAATCCAAGGTCCATCTTTTTTCCCGTTTTTGAGGCGACCTAGAAATTCGTACTCTTCCTCTTTATTTTCATCTACTATAACGCCTGTAAAAGGAGTAGTGTTATCATCAATTTTATATAAGAGCTCGCTTTCATCTATTTTTGATAAATCTTTGAACTTAACATGATCAAGGCCTTTGCCATAATCAAATGTAAAATCTACTTGCCCATCTTTATTCCAGTATGTCCACACTCCTTCAGGCTTAGAAAGCTTTTGATTAATGTTGGCAGATAGATTTCCTTCTTTTTTCTTATTTCCGTTCTCATAATAATATGTCGTCAACCCATCACGAATGTTATTCTTGTGAAAACCTTGCTCCATGATTTGATCACTGCCAGAATACCAAATAACCCAAGGTCCATTCGCTATTTCTTTCCCAGTTTCTGACTCTCCTTTATACGTAACCATTTTTGATCTGAATCCATCAACCCAAGTAGTTGCTGGCCCATTTAATTGTCCATCTTTCCAAAATTTTTCATACTCTTTTCCAAGACTATCTGAAGAAGATACTACCCACTTAGTTTCCCTACCATTTAATAAGTCATTTGAGTAGGTCAGTTCTTGAGTTACTGCGCCGTCTTCATTGTAGTATAACCAAAGACCATCACGTTCATTTTTTGAAAATGCCCCTTCGCTACTTTTAACTCCTGTTTCAAACCAGGAAACCCAAGCACCTTCTTTGTTTCCATCAATATAGTAACCTTCTTCTTCCTTGTTATCATTTAGATACCACCACCAGCTCCATAGCTCATTGTTTTCATCTTTATAGACACCATCTTTGTATTGCCAATTCCCGTTTTCGACATATTTTAGAGTGGGATCTTCTTTATACCATTTGGTCCATCTACCATGAGCTAATCCTTTTTTGTATCGTTGCTCTTCTTTAAGGTGGCCATTATCAAACCAATATTTATACAAGCTATCTACTTTACCAAAACTAAATGTGCCTTGTTCTTTAGCTTTACCATTGTTGTACCAAAGTGACCACTCACCATGTTTTTTGCCACGATAATATTCACCTTGGACCTCAACTTGTCCATTATCATACCACTGAACCCATTTTCCATCTCTTTTTCCATCAAGAAATCTACCAAGTAGTTTATATCCCCTCTTTCCGCCGGTTTCCTCAACTATACCAACGTAAGGTTCGTATTTACCAATTTTAAAGGTAATGCCATCACGCTCTTCGATTTCTCCTAGAGTGACTTTCTCTAGCCCATCGCCATAATCAAATTTTAGCCATCTTTTTCCACCTCTTTCCCAATAGGTCCACTCACCTTCTTTTTCTTTTCCTCTCATTGTGCCCTGTCTATCTAAGCCGCCCTCTTTATACCATTTAGTTACTTTACCATCAATTACATCATTTACATATGTTTCTTCATGGAGTTTGTGATATGCACTCCCAGTGGAATCATTCCATATAGTCCATAGACCATGCTTTTTTTCTTTTTTATAAAAGCCTTCTTTATCTTTTAATCCGTTTTTTCTCCACCAGATCCAATGCCCGTCCTTTTCTCCATTTAAATAATTAGCTTTAAGGGAATCAATTCCTGAAGAATACCAGTGGCGCCAAATCCCATCCTTTTTACCATCTTTATAGTTTATATGAAATTTTTTGTGTTGATCACTTTTTTCACCAAACCATTTAATGTGAGAACCGTGGTGAACTCCATTATCATAATTTATTTCTTCTGTCTTCTGCCCGCTTGTGCTCCAGTATATCCATTTTTTATGCTTCTTATTGTTAAGATACTCGCCATCAAGCTCTTTTATAATACCGCCCTCATACCAGCGTATATATTTACCATTAAGTTTTCCATCTGAATAACTAGCTAAAAATTTCTTATTTCCGTTTTCATACCAAGTGGTCCATGTACTATCTCTTTCACCATCTTTAAAATTTCTTTCTCTTCTTTTTTGACCATCTTCGTACCATTCTGTCCACAATCCTTCTTGGACTCCATCAATATAATTTGTTTCTTCTTTTTTAATACCTGTTTCTTGGTAGTAAAGAGTCCAAAGGCCTTGTTGCTTACCATTGATATAGTTTTTTTCTTGGACTTTATTTCCATTTGAGTTCCAATATGATTGAAGCCCGTTAAACTTACCGTTCAAGTAATTTAGTTCTGTTTTTCTTTTTCCATCTTCAAAATATTCTGTCCAGGTCCCATCTCTATTTCCATTTAAATAATTACCTTGTAATTTTAATTTTGGTTTAAAATTAGGAATGACGACCTCTACAGAATCCCAACGATTATTATTTTCTAAGGTGTCTTTGGTGTTTGGTTCTCCATCTTCGCCATAATCGAACCACCATACCTCTTCCCAATATTCTGCCCACGCACCATTACGCACACCATTGGTATAATTTCCTTCTACTTTTATACCTCCGTTGTCATATTTAATGACGACTAAACCATCATTCTGCGCGAAAATGGCTGATAGCATTGCTAATGCAGCAAATAACTGTTTTATAGTTTTTATATACATTTTTTATACAAATGGAAGAAGAGTAAATGAAGATTTACCCCCCCTCGGATTCCTTTTGTAATTGAAATTTAAAACAAGAATATCACAAAGTCAAAAAGTGAATGAAAAATTAATTTTTCTTGTTGAGTCTTATCCAGAAACTTTGTCCGAATTTATCATTTAGGTTTATTAGGCCCTCATTGGCATTATTTGTACCTAAAAATACAGTCTCTGTCTCAAATTTGTTATTTGTCCTTAAATAGCCGCCACCATCAGATGCATTGCCAATGAAAGTGGTTAGTTTGCCAAACTTATTATAAGTTCTAAAATATCCGCTTCCCAAGAATGAGCCGGTTTCTCCAGAATTATCATAAATTCTTATTTGCCCTGAACTGTCAGCACCAGTGCCTACATAAATGCTTTCTTGGCCACTAAAGTTGTATGTGCGTAAGTATCCACCTCCATTAGTACCAGTGCCTAAGAAAATTGTTCTTTCTCCAAATTGATTATACGCTTGTAAGTACCCATCCCCAATATATGATCTTGTTTCTCCTTGTTTATCATAGATTCGCAATTGTCCAGAGTTATCAGAACCTGTTCCAAGGTATGAGGTTTCTCTACCAGAATTGTTATAAGTTCTAATATATCCACCACCCATTCTACCTGTTCCAACATACGCTGACTCATCCCCTTCACCGTTGTATGCTCTTAAGTAGCCACCTCCGTCCTTACCTGTTCCAACAAACAATGTTGGTTCGCCAAAAGTGTTGTATGTCTGCATGTAGCCATTGCCCATATAGCCCATAACTACCCCGCGGTCATCTTCAACCGTGATGCTTTTTACAACTAAGTGGCCCAATTCATCCGTTTCAGGCCTAAATCCATAGATGGACAGAAAAAGTAGAGTAATTAAAACTCCAATTATAGCGCTTTTTACATCAATGAATTTCATTGTGCCTCCAGAAATTATATCTTACCAAAAATATAGATGATAATTTAATCATATTCATACGTAATTATATTAATTAGTATTGGCTTTCCACCTTCTGATGGTTTTAACATATCGTAATCATGTATTCTAGCTAATCTGCCTTTGTTATCATAGCCAATGGTTTTTTTCTGTATAAGCCTACTTTTATCATCAAAAGTAGCTTGAATAATTTTTTTGTTTTTGCTGTTGTTTCGAGTTTCAACTCTACGGATAAGTTTTTTTGAAGCATCTGTAATAATTTTTGTTTCTCTTTTCATATCGTCTTCGTAAAGCTTTGTAATTGTTTTTTCTTGATCCCCATTCATATTAAAGTATATAATTTTATTTATTCTTCCTATGGCGTCGTATTCATATTTCTTAGAGCCTATTGAATAACCACGCCGTGAATCTATAATTTCATTAATATTACCCTTGTCATTGTAGGAGTATGTGGTCTTTCTCATAATTGAAGGATCATAGTTTTCTTCTTTTACTACTACTGCACCACTGCTGTCTACATCATAAATTGTATGCTCGATTACAAAGCCAGCATAAAATTCTTTATGTTCTTTTATTTTTCCATTTTTATCATAATCGAAGCTTTCCCCCCAAGGCATATTTTTATCATTAACTAGCAGGCCCTCGAGCTTGTTGGACTCGTTAACCTTAGAAGGATCAAACCTTATAATTTTCCATAATTTCCCATTGCTGTAGTATTTGTAGAATTCTTTCCATTTGAGTGAGTCATCTTTGGAGCCGTATAATTGCTTTGAAACTAAATTACCTTCAAGATTGTATTCATATTTAAAGTGCATTAACCTTTCTACACCTTCTAGCTTTTGAAGAGACCGTCTATCTTCAAAGTCAATGTAGCTGTATTTTTTAGATAAAGGTATGTTATGTATATATAATGTGCTATCTAACAACTGTTTCTTTGAATTATAACGCACAATGGTAGATTGAGAGAGTTCTCTTGTTTCCGTACCAAAGTTTTTTGAGATGCTGTAGCTTTTAATAACTTTGGTATTTGAGCTTCCAACTAGAATCACAAATTGGAACAATATTAAGCATAAGATTTTGTTTATATGATTACACATTGTTATGAATTTATTTTAATATATTAATATTAAAAGCTACTATTTTTCTACGATGAGTAAACTAGATTTTTCAATTTATATCTACATATTAGAATGCGTAAAAGATTACGATTAAAAACTAGGGAAATAACAAATTTTCCGCACTTAAAGTAATTGATTAAGTAGCGTTATTTCCTGTAAATTCAAATATATTAGTAATTTAGAGAATATTAATTTATTGTTGACATTAGACTAAAATATGTTTTAATATTGATTCAAGCGGAGTCCAATATGTTAAAAAATATAAAACATATCATCCTAGGTTTGTCCCTAATTATAGGTTGGGTAGAATCTTCAGTGCTTGAAGATATTAAGTATGATCCAAAGACCAACGGTCTTATGATTAGTATAGAATATTCTGAGCCAATACCGGATGATAATATAATCGGTTGGAAGTCAGATAGAAACTGGCTTTACATTACACTGTTAGGTGTAAAACACATAAATAATATTAGCCCAAAGTCAGATCCAAACAATTTGATTAAAGAGCTAGTTATCGATAGTTTTGATGAATCTGTTCAAATTGCTATCTTATTGACCAAGAAAATTCATTGGTACGATATAATTAACAGTGAGGGAACATCATCAGCTGTAGTTTTCATTCATACAGAAATGAAAAATAGCTTGCAGGCAAATTTGAAAAAACACTTAGATAAAAATGGTAAATCTGTGTTTTCTGTCGTATCTCAAGAGGGTTTTCCGACATACAACACTAGTTTTCAAGCCGCATTCAACAAGGCAAGAGAAGAATTAGGGCCTAATGCTCTTTTTCGTTATAAGGGCAAGCTCTATCATACAAATCATCCTAATGAAGTAAATCAAAATGTTGCATCTGGATTTAAAGAGTTAGATGAAAAAAAATCTATCGATGATATTTTTGCTAATTACGCTTTGGCCACTAAAAAATTAGATCAGGTTTCTTCTGATGATCAATCCTCTAACGAGGATTTTAATACAGTCGATGAATACTTTGTTGATGAAGATTCTGGTCAAGAACTTTCAGAATGGTCTGATCTTGCTGAGGAAGATAAAAGTGAGAATACCAAGAGTAGTCTTTCCTTTTGGGACAGAATGACTGCAGCAAGAGAGGACGATGATAAAGCAAAACTTTTTGATAATTTAGAATCTTCCAAGGGTCAATTAATTGAAGAACTTGCTGACCATTCAATAATTAATGATGATCTCGATGGTAGAATTATAAAAGTACCTAAAACTTCTTGGTGGCAAAAACTACCTTTCTCTTCTATTACAAAAGGAAGGTTCGGAGTTTCTAAAAAAAGGAAAAGCGATAAAGAGCTCCTTCTTGGTCAATCAGCAATTAGAATAGATGCTAATTTGGATGGTGTACCTATATATATAGACGGCAGATACGTTGGACATACTCCTCTGAAAGCTCCCATTCGCGTTGAGCCAGGCTGGCATCAAGTTAGTGGATTTTCTCCTCAATATCTTATGTACTTGAACACTGGAACAATAGATTATGTCTCTAATGATCCTATGTTGAATAACCAAATATTTGGCACTGAAACGTTGTATGTTGAAGGAGGGAAGATTGCTAGATCTGAAATGAGGTTTGATTATGTAGGTCCTTCACTTCCGGTTAAAAAACAGGAAGGTGGTTGGTTAGTTGGTTTTCCGATTTTACTATCTTTCTTTTCTTTAATTGCATGGGGTGTGGCGTAAGAAGCATTATAGCTTTCATTTATACCTTTTTATTCCTGCTTTTTTTCTAGATATTTACTTTGTCTGTTCATAATAAGGTTAAATCTTATATTCTAAGTAATAACATTGGTGACAATGCTGCAAGGAAAATAGGTGTTGAGGTCGAGTGTTTTGTTTTTGATAAAAATTATTATAGAATACCAGTAAATAAAGGGTCTATTTATTCTGCTAGCGATCTTTTAGAAGAACTAAATTCTATCGAGAAAATTTCAAACGCTAGTTTTTCTCTTGAACCCGGAGGTCAAATTGAGTGGGCCAGTCCAGTATGTCAAACCATTCAAGAACTTGATAAGTCATTTTTAATCTACAAAAAGACACTAGATAAAATCTTAGAAAGAGAAGGTTATAAATCTCTTTTTATTGGCGTTGACCCATTAAGCGAGCCTGATGATGTTGAGCTAATTAAGCTTATGAAGTATCAATTGATGGATAAAAATATGGAAGAAAGAGGCTCTTTGGGCAAGTGGATGATGCGAAATACATGCAGCATTCAAATTAATTATGACATAAAAAATGGGAAAGACCTGGAGGAGTCAGTATACATCTTAGATTGTCTTCATCCGGTATTGTCATATCTTTTTTCCTATAGTCCTTTTCAAAAAGGTGAAGTCATTGGAAATTTAAATTTGAGGAATCACATTTGGGAAAATACTGATGATAGTAGATGTAAATCTCTAATTAATCACGGCATAATTGACAAGAGAAGTATTTTAGATGCGTATATTGATTTTGTTCTTCATGTCCCTGGAATATTTAAACTAGATAGTAAAAATAACATTCAAAAAACTGAATTCTCACTAGGTGAAGACTTAAGAATTAAGTATTCTAAAGGAGCACTGAGTCAAGAAGATATAAAAGCAGCATTGCATCAAATATTTACAAATGTAAGATTAAAGAATTTGATTGAGGTGCGGGACATTGATTGTTTGCCATCTAATAGTATAATGGCTCCTGTTGCATTTGTTACTGGGTTAATAGATGCCCCTATGGTTAGGGAGAAATTATTGTCAATATTCAATAGCTGGACATTGGAAGAAAAATTATTATGGAATGATTTAGCTAAATGTCTAAGCGGTGATGTTGATGGACCTGGAGGGAAAAGTTTTTTAGATTGGGTTAAAATTATTTCCGAAATCTCAATCGGTGGGCTTAAAGCGAGAAAATACGGAGAAGAAAAATATTTCTCTAATTTTTCTGAAAATATACTTTTACATGGCCCATTAAGTTTTCAAAAGCAAAATAATTTTAAAAAATCAGGTAAACCTTTAAAAAAATATATATTTATTTAAAGCATTTATACTTAATGAAAAAGTAATTAAAAGGGTTTAATTTTTGACTCATTGTATGTGATATTTGTATGATTTACAAAAATAAATTTTCATGAAATTATATTTTAATTCTAAACTTTTTCAAAAAGCATTAGCTGCTTTATCTGGGGGCTTTCTAGTTTTATTTTTGCTTGGTCATTTAGCTGGCAATTTGCAGCTATTCATACCTGGAGAATTAGGACAAAAACAATTTAACGCATATGCTCTTTTCATGACTACAAATCCTGCTGTAATTGCATTATCATATATAACATATTCATCAATTATTTTACATTCAATTTTAACGATTTATTTGGTTTTAAAGTCTAGACTTGCTAGGCCCATAGGATACCATGTTAGTACTGGAACAGGTAATAGTAGTTGGTCTTCAAGAAACATGGCTTTTTTAGGCACAATGTTATTAATATTTTTAATAATTCATTTGAGAAGTTTTTGGTATGAAATGCATTTTGGAGATATTGGACTTGATAAATGGGGTAACAAAGATTTGCATACAGTAACAGTTACAGCCTTTGATAATATTTTTTATACTGGATTTTATGTTATTTCGATGGTGATGCTTGCATTTCATTTGTCTCACGGAGTTGGTTCAGCCTTCCAAACCTTGGGTCTTAACACTTCAAAGTATGAAAAAACAATTAACCTAATTGGGAAAGGGATAGCAGTGTTGATACCTCTAGTTTTTGCTAGTATCCCTATTACACTTTATGTTAGATAGTAAAATACCAAAAGGAGCATTAGCTAATAAATGGTCTGATTACAAGTCAAAAGTTCCATTAGTTAGTCCTGCCAACAAACTTAATTTAGATGTAATCATCGTTGGTACTGGTTTAGCAGGTGCTTCCGCTGCCTCATCTCTTGCTGAAATGGGTTACAACGTGAAAGCTTTTTGTTTTCAAGATAGTCCAAGAAGAGCGCACTCAATTGCAGCCCAAGGAGGGATAAATGCAGCAAAAAATTATCAGAATGATGGAGATAGCGTTTACAGATTATTTTATGATACTATAAAGGGTGGTGACTATAGATCCCGTGAAGCAAATGTCCATAGGTTAGCAGAAGTAAGTACAAATATTATAGATCAATGTGTAGCTCAAGGTGTCCCTTTTGCAAGAGAATATGGTGGGACCCTAGATAATAGATCATTTGGAGGTGTCCAGGTATCTCGAACATTTTATGCAAGAGGGCAAACTGGGCAACAGCTTCTTTTGGGTGCTTACAGTGCTTTGAGTAGACAAATAAGCAGAGGCACTGTGCAGATGTATAATAGGCATGAAATGCTTGATGTTGTTATGATTGATGGCGTTGCTAGAGGTATAATTGCAAGAAATTTACTTACGGGCCAATATGAGCGTTACTTTGGGCATGCAGTTGTTTTGGCAACTGGAGGTTATGGCAATGTTTTTTACCTATCTACAAATGCAATGGGAAGTAACGTAACAGCTGCGTGGAAAGCGTATAAGAGAGGAGCAATGTTTGGGAATCCTTGTTTTACGCAGATACATCCTACCTGTATTCCTGTATCAGGAGATTATCAATCAAAATTAACATTGATGTCCGAATCACTTAGGAATGATGGCAGAATTTGGGTTCCTCTAAAGAAAGGTGATTCTAGGCTACCTGAGGATATTCCTGAAGATGAACGAGATTATTATCTTGAAAGGAAATATCCAGCTTTTGGTAATCTTGTCCCTAGGGATATAGCTTCTAGAGCAGCGAAGGAAAGATGTGATGATGGATATGGTGTCGGCCAAACAAAAATGGCTGTGTATCTTGACTTTAAGGATGCTATTAATAATTTAGGTGAAGATACTGTGAGATCTAGATATGGGAATCTCTTCCAAATGTATAATAAAATAACAGGTGAAAACCCATACAAAACACCGATGAGAATTTATCCTGCAGTACATTACACTATGGGGGGATTATGGGTAGATTATAATCTAATGACTACTGTACCTGGGTTATATTCAATTGGAGAATCAAATTTTTCAGATCATGGAGCAAATAGGTTAGGCGCCTCTGCTTTGATGCAAGGCCTTGCTGATGGTTATTTTGTTCTGCCTTATACTATTGGAGAATATTTATCTAAAGAAATTAGGACAGATAGAATATCGACAGAGGATGAACACTTTGTTATTGCTGAAAAAGAAACAAGAAAACGGAATGAAAAATTACTCAATATTAAAGGTAAAAAAAGTGTAGAGAGCTTGCACAGGGAATTGGGTAAAATTATGTGGGATAACTGTGGAATGTCTAGAAATGAAAAAGATTTAAAAAATGCGCTAACTCAGATAAAAGACCTTAAAAAAGATTTTTGGCAAAATATTTTTGTACCTGGTTCTGATAATGAACTAAACCCAGAGCTTGAAAAAGCGGGAAGGGTTGCTGACTTTATTGAACTAGGGGAACTTATGATCTATGACGCATTGGATAGAGAAGAATCCTGCGGAGGTCATTTTAGAGAAGAGCACCAAACTCCTGAGGGGGAAGCGCTTAGAGATGATGAGAACTATACGTTTGTTTCTGCGTGGGAATATAAAGGTGATGACAAGGTGCCAGAATTGCATAAAGAAAATTTAAATTATGAAGAGGTAACCCCTACTCAAAGGAGTTATAAATAAATGAAAGAGCTAACAATTAAATTGAAAGTTTGGCGACAAAAAAACTCTAAAGACAAGGGCAGATTTGTTGATTATGATGTTCCTGGTCTTAATGAGCATATGTCTTTTTTAGAAATGTTAGATGTTTTAAACGAACGTTTAATTTCATTAGGAGAGGAGCCAATTGCTTTTGATCATGATTGTAGAGAAGGAATTTGTGGCAGTTGCTCTATGGTGATTAACGGCAAGCCTCATGGTCCTCTGAAAGGGACAACTACTTGTCAACTGCATATGTATCATTTCAAAGATGGAGACAATATAGTAATTGAACCGTGGAGAGCAAAACCTTTTCCTGTAATTAAAGATTTAGTTGTAGATAGAACTCCATTTGATAGAATTATACAATCTGGTGGGTATATATCCGTAAATACTGGAAGTGCACCAGATGGTAATGCTATACCAATTTCGCAAGAGGATGCTTTGTATGCATTCGATGCTGCTGCATGTATTGGATGTGGTGCATGTGTTGCTGCCTGTAAAAACGCTTCAGCTAGTTTATTTGTTTCGGCTAAAGTATCTCAGTTAGCTTCATTGCCACAAGGACAACCTGAGAGAGACAAAAGAGTAGTGGCAATGGTAGATAAAATGGATGAAGAAGGATTTGGGCATTGTACAAACACTGGAGCATGCGAGGCTGAGTGTCCTAAAGAAATTTCTCAAGAATATATAAGAAAGATGAACTGGGAATATCACAGAGCTAACATCAAGGGTTAGCAGCCTTTATTTTAATCTGAAGTTAACTGGTATTGAAATCCAGACACCAACAGCTCTTTCTCTTTGTTTCGCAGGCCTAAACCTTGTTTTTCTAATTGCCTCCATTGCTGCTTCATCAAGTCCAGTATTTGGAATTCCTTTTAGGATAATAGTTTCTTTCACTCTTCCTTTTTGATCTATAAATGCTTGAACTACAACGACTCCTTCTATTCCAGCTTCTTGAGCAATTTCGGGGTATATCGGTCTTATTGCGCTTATTGGTTTTGGAGGGTCATCGTAAGGAATAAACTTTACTTTTGGGCCACTAGGTGCAGGAGGAGCGTCCCAAGCTTCAAAATCATCAAAATCTAGATCATCTAATGTTACATCATCTGCAATATCTTCATCGTCTGTAGGTACTGGTATGGAAGGCCTTGCTGGTGGAGGCGTATTGTCTATCTGTTGAGTCTGTGGGATGTCGATATTTTCAATTACAATTTGATCCACAGTACCAAATTCAGATTCTGTAACAAATCTTGGGAATACTAAAAATATTAATACTAAACTAAATATACCACAAAGCCCTGCAATTCTAACAGTTATTGGATACTTACCTTTTAATGGGTTTGTATTTAGTTTCATTAGCGAACTAGTGTTTTCGTACTATAATTAAGTTTTAGAGCATCCGCTTCTCTTAACTCTTCATGTATAGAGGAAATGAGTTCCATTTTTGCCTCTTCATCAGCTTTTAGAGAAACAATTAGTTGCGGATCTGACACTCTTTTTTCATACATTATTTTAGCGACATCTTGTACCGCAAAAAGTCTATCATTTATTGATACTAGTCCTTCTTTGGAAACCCAAATGTGGGCAGTGTGACGTTTACCTTTTAATTTTTCTATTTTTTCAGCTTTTGGAATATTTACCGGTAGTCCAGAGTATTCACGCAGAACCGTGGTGACCATGAAAAATATTAGAAGCATGAATATAATATCAGGCATTGATGATGTCGGAATTTCGCTTGATAATTGTGTTTTTCTTGAAAAGTTCATTAGTTTGAATTTGCTATGGATATTTTTTTTGCATTTGCAATTTTTAATTGATCTATTACTCTAACATAATCACTGTAAGCAGTTTTTGGATGAGCTTTTACAGAAACAATCAATAGTGGGTTTTGACTCAATCTCTTCTTAACAATTCTGTTAATTTGTTCTACATCTGTTGGTTCTTCGTCAAGTAGAACCTTACCCTGTGAATTAATTAGACAATTAAGAATATTCTTTTTTTGAATTTCTATTTCAACATCACCTGCTGGTGGGAGCACGATACCTAAGCCTTTGTCGGTATCTATTGTTGTGGTAACAAGAAAAAACACCAATAACAGGAAAGCTATATCTGCCATGGATCCAGTCGGGATTTCTCCCCCCTTAAAACGACGATTCCTAATCATTCAACAAAAATTATTTTGAGTCTTGTAAATATTCTACAATTTTAATTGATTGCTCTTCCATATCTAAGATAAGCTTATCTATCATTGATACAAAAAAGTTCTGTGAAACTTGCATTATCATTGCTACAATAAGACCAAAGGCTGTAGTTAAAAGAGCCTGGGAAATACCACCTGCAACAACAGCAGGAGATATATCGTTGGCCATTTTAATATCTTCAAATGCTTTGATCATACCTACAACGGTTCCTGTAAAACCAAGCATAGGTGCTATGGTAATTACTGAGTTAATCCAGATCATATTTTTTTCAAGAAAAGCCATTTCTAAACCACCAGCATTTTGTACTGCTTTTTCAATTTCTTCTTTCTGTTTCCCCATTTTTGAAAGCCCTGCTAAAAATATTGATGCAACAGGTCCTGGTGTGGATTCACAAAACTCGATAGCTTTATCTTTTCCTGAGTCATCATAAACACTTTTTACATCTTCAAAAAACTTATTTGTATCAGAGCTTGAATTAACCAGTGAATAGGCTCTTTCTCCTACTACAGCTAAGCCAAATAGTAGAGCTATAAGAATTGGCCACATAAAGCCACCACCTTGTACAAAAAAATCAACCATTTATTACCTCCATAATTATGAGTTTATATTTTTAAAAAATTTAAATATCCAATTTTATTTATAATCAGCTTATAATTTAATTACGGTAACCCAAGAATGCATTAGCTTCGTTAAAATATTTTAGCGCTTCAGAAACTTGATTATCAAGAGCTAGTCTTATGCTAGCAGATTCATCTTTTCCCCATATTGTTCCAGCAATTTCACTTTTTATTCTATTGTTGATAAATGTCCTATCCATTTCGAGAGAGTCTGCTATGAAAGAAATAGAATCGCTATCAAGATAATCTAAAAATTGTGAGTATATAGCTTGATTTACTTCCCAGTTCTTTTTAAACCTTGTAAAAGATTCATATCCTAAATCATTCTGAGTAGCATAAGAAGAAGAAAAATTAAAGATCGGTCTTTCAGGGTTACGTAAAAGCTTTTGCGTTTCTTTTGTTAATTTACTTTTATATGGAATGTATTTGTCTGGCGTTATTCCGCCACCGCCATATACTGTGCGACCATTTCTTGTTTTATATTGAGGTCTCAATTTTCTAAGACTATCTAATACTGATTCTCTGTCGTTAGCATAGAGTTCTTTGTAGTATGTCAAGTCATCACCTTCTTCATATGGTCTTTGGATTAATCGACCACTTGGAGTATAATACCTTGCCATTGTTATTCGAATTGCAGAGCCGCCTTCAAGTGGCAATTGCCTTTGTACCAATCCTTTCCCAAAACTAGTTTCGCCAACAATCAATCCCCTGTCAAGGTCTTGGACTGCACCAGAAACTATTTCGCTCGCACTAGCTGAACCTCGGTTTATCAAGACTATGAGTGAAAAATCATCTCTCCCTTTTTTTGGATCAGAGATGAAAGCTTGATTTGAATCTGAAATTTTTCCTTTTGTATAAACCAGTGTGTCCTTCGTTGAAATAAATAAATTAGACACTGCTGCTGCTTGTTCTAAATATCCACCACTGTTTCCGCGTAAATCAAAAATTAGTTTTTTAAAATTTTGTTTATCTAGTTTATCAATGGCCTTATTTACTTCATCAATGGTGGTAGCTGAAAACCTCCTCAATAATATGTAACCAGTATCTTCATCAAGCATTGTAGCCGCACCGACACTATATATTGGAATGTCGTCTCTGATTATAGTAACATCAAAAGGTTCTTCTTGGCCAATGCGCTGTACTGATATATCAACTTTAGTGCCTTTTCTTCCCCTAAGTTTTTTTACAACTTCATCTTTTGTTATTTTGTAAGCATCTTCTCCATTAATTGCAACTATTCTATCGCCAGACTGAAGTCCAGCATAGTCCGATGGACTATCAGGAACCGGAGAAATCACTGTTATATAACCATGAAGCACATCAAACTCAATCCCAATTCCTTGAAAATTTCCTCTGAATAGTTCATCTATATTTTCTTGCTCTTTGGCTGGTATATAAGTCGAATGCGGGTCTAGTTCCTCCATTAATCCATGGAAAGCACCATCCATTATCTTATCCATGTCAACGGCATCAAAATAAAAGTGATCAACATAAGATATAATTTGCTGCATGACCATTATTTTATTTTTTAAAATTTTATATATGTTTTTGTTTTTAGAATATGCTTCCGGCATAAAAATTATGACAGCGATTATGAACCCAAATATGGCAGAGGTAACCATTGGCCAAATACGATTGACTTGATTTTTTGACATTTATTTAATGAATTAAATTGAAAAGAGGGTTATAACCCAAGATATAGCATAGTCCTAAATGTAACACCGCTTAAAGTGTACTCTTCAGAGTCTCCGATAAGGTACCTACTGTTAAGTTTCCAACGACCTTGACCAATAGTTCCTTTGTTAAATCCAGCACTTATTCTTAGACCAACTCTATCGAGAAGTTGCCATTTAACAGCAACATATGGTTGAAAATTAAAAAATGTACCACTTAGATCAGACATTACTCCTGGTGCATTTGCCGCATTAAACCCCGAAATTGGATTGCCAAGGTTATCGACAGCGTAATAATAATTTACAGTCGAATTAGAATCAGCGTCTACGCCAGGTACTTTAGGACCATATGAAAAATCAAACATTTCAGTCCATTTAGGGTTTGCCGCATATTGATCAATAGATAAATTCATTCTTCCAAGCCCCATCATGGCTCCAGCAGAAATCTCAAGATCTTGAAAAACAGGCATAACATATTCTATGGATGCTGCACCAAGTGAAATAGTAATCTTTGCTTCTATTGATGGATCAAAGTTACCATCGTAATCAACTGAATTATCGATTTCATTCTGATCGAGAACACCATCTCCATCTGCATCTACAAATAAACGAACGTTAGTGACTGTGCTAATGCTTGAGCTACCAACACCGGCGTAGCTTCCAATTCTCCATTTTCCTGTCATGTGAGCAAAGCCCTCTCCGCCGTGTACAACAAAAGGAGAGTCGAATTTTTTAGGATCTAATCCCAAGTCTTTTAATAGGTCGGTAGCTGGGAAATCCTCAATGTTTATATACATCGGGCTATATCCTATTCCACCACCAAAAAAGTCAGTAACAGGATATAGATCAAATTGACTGTAAAGTGATGTTATAAAGAATGTTATGCTTGTAATTATTTTTTTCACAATATAAGACCTCTCCGCAATGTATATGAAATCTAGTCAATTTATGTACTATCCATTAAATACAAAAGAAAATATATGCTGAATTTTGATCAAAAATAAAAAAAACTAATTTTCGGTCTTTTTCTTGGAAAAAATGGTTCTTTAACCTATATTTTTCGCTAGAGTAAACGAGGTAAGGGAGTTTATTTCTATAATCTCCTGTAAAATAGATACGTCTTGACGTGGATAATTGTTCAAGGCAGAAAGTATAATGATGCGGAAAAATAACATTATTTTTGGTATTTACTGGTGCATTTATGTATCTGTATTGTGCTATGAATCATTGTTAGGTGGTCAACTAAATAGGACTAGCGGTCTTTATGACCTTGATGGTGATGGTCATAGAGAGGTCCTAGTTATCAGTAGTTCTGATAGGATGGCTGCATTGATTGAATTCAAAGGTAAGGTGATAAGTGACACTGTTTGGTCTTACACTCTTCCTCAAGGGACTTATTTTACAGATGTTTCCATATTAGACATTGATAACAATGGTCAGCCAGATCTTATCGCATCTTCAAAAATCAATGCAGATAGTAATGACGATGGTTGGCTTTATGTTTTTCAGGGTACAATGAAAGGTTTTTCAAATATGCCACTGATTGCTGGTCAATCTGGTCTTGAGTTTGAAAATATCAGGCCTTTAAATCTATCAAGAGTTTATGGAAGTTCATCACAACTTTCCGTTTCATTTGGTACTCCTGTTAGGAAGACTTTAGTTTTTAACCCCCACATCAAAAACGAACAATTGGAAATCAAAAACGCCAAGGTTTTGAGTGAACCATTAATTCAGAATGGCTTTGGCCATATGTATTCAGGCGGATTTGTTTCATTTGGCGGCAATTATGTTGCGCAATTTTCAGCAGAGATAAACACTCTTAAGGTTGCTATTTTTAATGCAAATGAAAATTTTAAACATGTAACAACTGAAATTTTAAGTTTGGGTAATGCTAGAGGAATCATTGGAGCTGAAGTTCAATCATATAATAATTTAAAAAAAGGTGAGCAGGGGTTATTGATACCATTTAGAACCGGTGAAGTAAAAATACTTAATGTTAAATCAGGTAAAGTAAAAATAGATGATTCAGAATTCTCACATGAAGAATTGTTTTTAGAAATGGAAGACCCAGATAAATCAGAAATTCTAGATTTAGTGAACAATAGAATAGAATCTGGCTTTTATGACAAGACCATTACTAAAGAAGATTATATTAATGATAATGAGTTAAAAAAGTTTGGTTTAGTTAAAAAGCCTATTGATGGGCCTACTTTAGTTGATTATTTAAATGAAGCTGGGATAGTGAAAAAGCCTAAAGATCGTAAAAGAATTGATATTCCTGCTGAAAGTTCTGATATGAGTAGTGAAATATGGGCTGCAAAAGCATCAGTTAAAGTTGAACAGATAGACTCTACGTTGCTTTCTTTAAATGATTCTATTTTTAAAAATCCAATACCAGATGAAGATAAAGAAATTGCATTCCACAGGACAGTATTCGGGCCTTCTGATTCTGTTGCTATAGCAGAAACATGGGAGGATACATTAAGAAATGTTCTTGTCCCTGAATCCCTTGGCTTGTCTGAAAAAGAAGAAGAAAAAACTGGTATTGACCTTTATTATGTAATGGTAATGACGCCATCCAAAGGGAATAAAGATAGATATGTTTTTGATGGTGAAGCGCCATTTGGAATAAATGTCATGCAAGTTCCTCCAATGGGAGAAGCTACTCATTTCCAGCATAGCGTGTCTGCAAATACAAATTTTTTACGCAGGGGGAATGATTACGATTTTGCATATACCTTAAAAGAGCAAGTCTCTGATAGTATAACTACTCTTACAATGGTTCATGATATGCAGACCAATATTATCTTTATGTCTATTTCACCAGAAGCAGATTCAATCTCTCAATCTTATCAACCAGAAGCATTTGATCCCAAGTTATTTGAATTTCCTGATTACTTTTTTGAAGGTTTCCCGACCAGTTTAGGCATGGATTTTAAAGATAAGCTGATTAAGTTTTCTTTTGATGACTCTGGAGATAGTGCAAATTACCAGGGGCTTTACCTATCTGCAACCACCCCTTCAAACCCATCTCAATCTCTGGCTGTTTTTTTAAATGAAGGTACTTTGCAGGCCATTAGAGGAGAAGTTAAAGTTCGTGAAAATGGTTCTAAAAAAATAACCACTCAATTTGATATTGCTGGTTATCTTGAACCATCTGCTATGTTCTCTAGATTGATTCAAGAAGAGTTTTCAGATTCCCTAAAGACTAATTTACTTCAAGGTGCCTATCTAGAAGAGCCTCTCTTTGGCCCTAGTGGTAAGCTGCCAAAAGTTTCTCATGAAAGAAGAATTCCAGAAGCTCAGTTTGATCAAAAAAATCCTGATATTCCTGTAGATCCTTTAAAAGGAATTTACCCAGAGGGTCAGGGCATCATTACAAATTCTAAAGCTAAATTAGAAACGGCTGCTCCTGAACCACAAGGCCCGGTAGATAATCCTTCTGATCCTGATATAGAAAACGCGATCTCAAGTTCTAAATCGGATACTTTAAATCTTGAAAATGCAAAGAGTGCTTTGCCAGAATCAATCGAGATTAAGACAAATAAGCCTGAGGAAAACCGATAAACAACAAGATGAAATATTTTAATTACAAAATAATTTTGTCTGCTATATTTATTTTAGCATTATCATTTTTGAATGCGCAGAAGATTGTACACCTTGAAGGGTCGTATGATTTAGATGGAGATAATTTATTAGAGTTTATCTCCCTTGAGCTAGATCCTGATAAAAATGTTTTCCCAACAGTTGTAAAATACAATGAGGTTGATCAAGATGGTTATCAATCATCAATCTGGGAATTTGATGCTCCAAAGGAACTAGATGGTTATTTTGTTGATGCAAAAATAGGTGACTTAGATGGTGATGGCATTCCAGATTTAATCATTGTAATGAATCTTTCTAGGTTTGGCACGAATTCTACGCCTCATGTTTTTGTAGCTGTATATAGCTGGGAGGATGGTTCTTTTTCTGAATTACCTTCAATTACGCTAGATATTGGAAAGCAAGACCGGTCTTTAAGGTGTAATAACTTTTCTATGTTAGATCATGATGCTGATGGTGATCAAGAATTAGTTTTATCATTAGGTAGTCCTTATAGAGGTTTTGCAATTTTAGATTTAGACAGCCAAGGGAGATTGGTGATTATTAAAAAAATTAGACCTGATGAAATGTTAGTTGGGTCTGGGTTGCTATATTCTGCAGTTGTTGATTATGATAATGATGGCTATGAAGATTTACTAGCTATTAGTCCTGAGGGCAATACAATAAAAGCACAGCCATTTTATAATATTGGTGGCATATTTGATTCCGGGCCTTTGATAAGAAAAAATTTTGAAGGTATAAGTGGAATATTGCATAACTCTTTCCAGCTTACTGATTGGGATGCTGATGGATTTAAAGACGTACTAGCACCATTTAGATCTGGAGATATTATAGCATTGACTTTAACTCCTGCTACTTTAGTTATTGAAAGAGTGCCTGTCCAACCAGGTCCTCTTACTCAAATTGAAATAGCAGACTTTAACCAAGATAATTACAAAGATTTACTGATGCTTTCATCTGATATTAATGCCTTAACAATGATTTCAGGCGAAGATGGGGGCATGGAAAGCGTTCGAAATGTTATGTCAAAAGTACCGGAAGAGATGCAAGTCTTTTCCATGCTTCCTTTGACTAAACTTGGCAAATATACTGGAAGCACTATGGTTTCAGGTTGGGACGGAAATAGTAATTCAATATTTATTTTAGATTTTGGTAAGAAATCTGCTGAGTACGACCAAGGGTTTTTATTAAGCACAGATTTTATTACTGAACAGTTGCCTGACTTATTATCAAATATAGAGGACATACAGCCTGAAGTCCCCGAAATTTATGTTGAAGTAATCCCAGAGCAACTTCCTCAATTGCCACAACCTGAAGAAGAAGTAATTACAGAATTAGGCGAACAAAGAATTCAAAGCGTCCCTCAAGCGCTGGATCCTACTGTCATTGAAGGCGATGTTTTGAAAGAACAGCCTAGATCAGTACCACCGAAGAAGGTCATTCGAACTCTAGAAAGTCCAAAAACTTTAAAAGAGGAAGAGATGATAGGTCAGCGACTTCCTAAGCATGTTCTTCCTCAATACATATTAACCTTAAATCAACCATTTGAGTATATGTTATTGAGGGATACTACAGAAGCATTTCATAGTTTTAGATGGCAAGTTCCGCCGCCTAAAGGAATGTTTTTTCATTACGAAAGTCAAACAATTAGATGGGTGCCAAATCAAGAGCAGTTGGATGCTTTTCCAGTATCATATTTAGTTAGGGTAAAAGTTGATGAAATTATGGAAGCCTTATCAGCTTCTGGCAGTGTTAATCAAGAATATAAAACTGTTCCAGTTCTTGAAAGCAGAGATGAACAAGTTTGGATATACGTAAATGATCCGCCAAGATTTTTAACTCAACCTTTAGGTACAGAGTTTGTAGCTGGTGGAGTATTTCAGTACGAACCTATAGTTAGAGATAGAAATAAAGATGCATCGTTGCAATTCTTTTTAGAGGTCGCTCCGCCAGGTATGACAATAAATGATGGTGTTCTTTATTGGAAGTCTGATAGCATAAATGCTGAACAGTATGATGTCAGATTAGTGGTTTCCGATGGATTTGAGAGAGATGTCCAAGAATTTCAATTATCTGCCAGATCTGGAATTAGAATTTTATCAAAAGCGCCAACAATGGCCACTGTTGGGGAGAAGTATAATTATGATGTAAAAGTTTGGAGACAAAGAACTAGTCAAGATGCAAATTATAAATTGTTTTATGGTCCTAGTGGAATGAGAGTAGATAAGAAATCTGGATTGTTAACTTGGGTCCCAAATGAAACGCAGATCGATACAGTTGAGTATGCCTTGGTCTCCACTCATGGAGTTGCTTCAGATACTCAGTTTGTTAAAGTTTTTGTAAATCATCCTCCAGTCATCCAAAAGGCGCCAGCTCCAATGACAAAAATAAATGTAGGTGCTATTTGGGATTTTGATTTAATGGCTCAAGACCCAAATAAGAACGATAAACTCATTTATACTGCTCATATACTCCCTGAAGGAATGAGAATGGATGCACGTACAGGCCGTCTACATTGGGAGCCTTCTACTGCTCAAGTAGATTTTCATAAACTTAGAATCGAAGTTTCAGATGGCCATCTTAGTAAGTTTATTGAATCAGAATTTTTTGTGAATGCTCCTATTAAAATAGTTTCTGTACCGACAATGACTGCAACAGTCGGTGACGAATACACGTATAAACTAATGACAGTTGATAGGAATAAAGGCGCATTGCTGCCTTTTGATAAAGTTGTAAAAGTTGAGGATGTAAGTAACACTAAAATATATAGTATAAATATTTCAGATGATGTTGTAATTCAGAACATTGATAGGTTTCTTGGAGACTGGTATAATGCGAAAGAAGTTTATTACGTCAACCCAAAATATCCTGCAGATACATTAGTATCTAGAGTCAATTTGAAGCGATATGTTCAATCTGTGTTTTATGAAGATAATAGACTTTGGGTCATTACCTCAACAATAAATGGTCGAACAATAAAGATTAAAGATTTTTTATGGGAATTTTTTCAGGGTAATAAGGGTAAGCCACCTCGAATACTTGTAGAAAGAGTGAACCCTGTGCGTTTTACTTTGACTGAGTTTCCAGAAGGTATGGAGGTTGATGAATCTCTTGGTGCTATAAAATGGACACCTAAAAAATCTCAAACAGATATGCATAGAATTTCTGTAATGGTTTCTGATGGCTACACAAAAGATGAACAGATATATGAAGTGTATTCAAATCATTTACCTACAATTATTTCAAACACACCTCGAATGGCTTTAGTTGGAGAGTTATTTAAATATCAAGTTAGGGTTGAAGATTTAAATGAAGGTGCTAACCTGAAATATAATTTAATTAAAGGCCCTCATGGTATGCAGCTTGATAAGAGTGGAAAAATATTATGGGTTCCGAAAGCTGCACAAATCAATTATAATGATTTTGAAGTTTCTGTCACAGATGGATATGGAACTGATATCCAATCTGGAAGAATATTTATAAATAACCCACCTTCAATTATTTCAACTCCAAAGCCTGTTGGTCTTACTGGTCATACTTGGAGGTATAAGTTAACTACTGAAGATTTGAATGGAGATAGAGTAACATATCGTGCAGTGCGATTGCCTAAATTTGCAAAATTTGATAGAAGAACTGCTACTCTTGAGTGGACCCCAAGAAAGAACCAAGATGGTGTAAATGACTTTATTTTAATGGCGGTTGACGAGCATGGAGCAACGACAACTCATGATTTCCAAGTCCATGTGTTTTACGATCCAAGTGCAAAACAATTAGTAAATAGTGGTTGGCCTTTGATGTTAACTTTTGTTGGTGTTGTTTTTGCTTGGGGCGCTGGGCAAATGAACTAGATAAATAAACTATTTATTTTGTCTTCTAATTTATTATCAGGTGAAAAATGCATTTCTGTTTTTAATGCGTAAACAGGAATTTTAGGATTGATATCTGGTATTTTTACCAAATCTTTTTCAGTTGTGATGATATAGTTTGCGCTAAATTTTTTTGCATCATTTTGTACTTTTTGCAAGTCATTAGCTTTAAATTTATAATGATCTAAAAATTTGCTGTGACCAACAATGTTCGCACCGATTTTTTCTACTGTTTTTTTAAACCCTCTATTATCCCCGATGGCAGATAGTAAATATATGTTTTTTGATTTTAATTTTGCTTTATCTATTTCCTGCTTATCTTTCCCAATTAGCTTTGATTTGGATTCTAACACACTATTTATTCTTTCTACATTCACATTTTTTAGTAACTTGTTCAAATAGTTTAAATTGTTATGCACATTAGTCTTTGTATAAATTATCAAGTCAGCTCTTTTTAATCCGCTTATTCGTTCTCTTAAATTCCCTATTGGAAGTATTTTATGAGTTCTCTTAGTATCCTTACTGTTAATTAATACTATATCCAAATCTCTATGAATTGACCGGTGTTGGAACCCATCATCAATTATGATAACGTCAAGATCAAATTCAGATGTAATTCTGAGTCCAGCTTCATATTTTGATTCTCCTACAACTATGGGTATAGAATTTAAATTTTGTGATAGTAAGAAAGCTTCATCTCCATATTGTTCCCATGAATTAGGTTTATCAAACCCATTAGTTACTAACTTTACATGTTTTGATGATCTGCCATATCCCCTACTAATAATACCCACATTTTTCCCAATTGATTGTAAATGCAAAGCTAAAAATTCTACAGTTGGTGTTTTTCCAGATCCTCCAGTAGTTATATTTCCTACACTAATAACTTTACATGGTAATTTGTTGGTATTAAAAATATTTGTATCATACAAGTAATTTCTTAATGTTGTGATCAGTCCGTACAAAAATGATAATGGATATAATAGTAATTTAAGTGTTGTTTTTAGCATATTCTTTATTTGTACTCTCAACTTTATCCATTGCATCAGATAGTAATTTTTTACATGTTTCAAAATCTTGTTCAGGATCAAGCTGTAATGGCTCACCATATTGGAGAAAAATCTTACCAAATGGTTTTTCTAAAAAAAATGTATGCCAATTAGTAAACTGCCAATTTTTTGTAGATATTGCGGAAACAGGAATTATCAATGCCCCCGTTTTTTGAGCTGCTTTTATAACACCTGGTTTAGGGATTCTTTCTGGTCCTTTGGGGCCATCAGGCGTTATACCAACGAGAGAAGAAGGTTGCCTTAGTATTTTAACTATTCTAACAAATATTTTAGATCCTCCTTTAGAACTTGAACCTCTAAGCATTTTCCAGCCAAGTTTAATTCCTATTCTCGATATTAATTCTCCATCTTTATTTAACCCTGCCAAGCCATAAAATTTCTTGTTCATAAGGTGCATAAATGGAGTTAATAGTTGTCCATGCCAGCAAGATAAAATAATACTTTTTTTATTTTTTAACGGAAGTTTGAAATTGTTAGAGCCTCTAACATCCCATTTATTTGTATTATAAAAAAAATATAATATCCACTTTGCCAAGCTTGCTTGTACAGACAGTAAAAAGTTATCGTATTTATTTTTCATTATCTTTTTCTGATATTATATGTTTTGCAGCTCTATCAAACACACCTGGAGATCCTAACTTTGTTCTTATTTTTTTATATTTTTCTATAGTCTCTTTTCGCTTTTTTGATGATGGTGAAAGGTATTCAAGTAAGTGGGGCAATATTTTTTTTGCAGTCATATCACTTTGAATAAGTTCAGGTATAATCTTTTCCTCTGAAATTAGATTTACTATTGATATGAAATTTACCTTCCCAAATATTTTGAAAATCATCCAATTAATGTATGAGGTTTTATAGCAAACTATAGTTGGTATTTCTGCTAAGGCACATTCAAGATTTACAGTACCAGAACTGCTAATTGCCGCAGTCCCATGCTTAAGTGCATTGGTAACAGAAGATTCAATTATTATAAAATCTGGGATATTTTTTATAATTACATTATTAGATTTGACAAGACAAAATCTTAGTGAGGGCAATTTTTCCTTTAATAAAAAGATGGTTTCTAAAAAAACAGGCCAATGATTATTTATTTCTTGCTGTCTACTACCTGGAAGTAGAACCAATAACGAATCATCACTTTTTAAATTGTGTTTTTTAAGAAAAATTTTATCCTTATCTAGCTTGTAGTCTTCATCTAAAAAAGGATGTCCTGGATAGTATGTTTTCAATCCCTTCGAGTTATACCAGTTAGTTTCAAATGGGAAAATAGATATAAAATCTGAAATGTTTTCTTTCATAAATAAGATTCTATTTTCTTTCCAGGCCCATGTTTGAGGCAGAATGAAATATGTAATAGGAATGTCTAGATGTTTTATCTTTTTAACTAAACGCAAATTAAATCCCGGATAATCAATAAGTAGTAATTTATCAGGTCTTGAAATTTGAATTTCAGAAACTGTATCGTTTAAAATTTTGGATAGTCTATTGTAGTTTTTTAATACTTCTACAAAGCCCATTACTGACATTGTGTCGATATGGTTTTTTACATGTACGCCCGCCTCTATCATTTTGTCCCCACCATTACCAATGAATTTTATATTTGGAGAAATTTTTTTTAATGATAATACTAATTTTGCTGCATGGATATCCCCAGAAGGCTCGCCGGCAGATATAAAGAAAGTACTGATTTTATCACTCATAAAAAGTTAAATAGAGAAATAATCTGAGATTTAAATAATATTAAAATAAAAATTAACGATATGTTTTGAAGAGTTCGCTTTTCTGTTTTCAATGTCTTATATAAGTTTTGAGGTTCAATTTTATTGCCGCTATCCCAGGGTTTAAGCTTTGGTAAAAGTTTGGGAACATTTTCAATGTACGATTCATATTCTTCTCCAAATTTTAATTTGAGAGTTTCTTCCTCTAAAGATATGATAAAATAATATTGAACCATGAAAAAGATTATGATTATCGAAACAAGTTGCCACATCCATTGTCCTCCCCCAAGAAATGCCACACCAGCATAAATTATTATATTTCCCCAGTAGAGAGGGTTTCTTGTGTGAGAATAAGGCCCTGATGTACATAATGAAGGTGCGCCTACATTTCTAGTTCTAGTGGCTCCCCCAGCATAGCGAACAGCATTTATTCTAATTATTTCTCCAATGGCTATCAGTAAAATTCCTAATATGTTAAAAGGGATTATTGGTTGGCTGTTATAAATGATTGCTAAGGCTATTGGGATTGGCGTATAGCTTCTAAATTTGAAAAATATGTTTCTGATATCCATTAATTTAAATCCTCAAGAATCATTTCATTAATTTTAATTACTACATCTAAAGCATTACGCGCTGCAATACCATCGACAATGGGTTTTTCTCTTTTTAGTATCGAGTTTACAAAGTTATCAAGCTCTGCACGCAAAGGATCATATTCGTCGATCTCCGGTTTTTCGTAAATAATATATTTATTATCATTTTTTTCTGGAAATGGTTCAATATGCAACGCATTTTCAATTAGGTTTTTATCTTTTGTTATGTTATATATTTCTGTTTGAGATAATAATAAGTCTATTGTTGAATACAAATTTTCTTGAAAAATCTTAATTTTTCTAACTTTATCCTTTGCGACCCTGCTAGAAGTAATACTAGACACAGTTCCATTTTCAAATCGTATTCTTGCATGAGCAATATCTACAGAATTAGTTAAAATTGAAACTCCGCTCGCATGAATACTTTTCACCTTTGATTGTACTAGTGATAATAATATATCAATGTCATGAATCATTAAATCAAGCACAACTGGAACATCAGTGCCCCTTACAGTGTATGGTGCAAGTCTTTGAATGTCTATAAATTTTGGACTTAGATCATATTTATCTAATACTTTAAGTGCAGGATTTAATCTTTCAATATGTCCAACTTGAATTATTAATTTTTTCTTTTTTGCTTCTTCAATTAATCTATCAGCCTGTATGGTTGTTTCAGTAATAGGTTTTTCAATAAAAACATTGCAATCAAAATTAGATATTGCATCCTTTGCTACGTCATAATGAAACTCGGTTGGAGTTACTATTGATATTGCATCGCATTTTTGCATCAATTCATTTGCTTTTTCAAAATATTTAGTATCATAGATAGTTGCTATTTTTTTACCTCTAACCGAATCAGTATCATACACACCTAATAGGTTAATATTGTTCATATTACTGTAATGCTTAACATGATGCTGCCCGAGGTGGCCTACACCTATTACTCCAATGCTTATCTTTTGCGATTTCATAAGATTTAATATTTTTTAGATTTTAATATATATAAAGTTGTTGATTAATTAGTGAAATCTCCACAGAAATTATTGAGTAAAAAAACTTGCATTTAGTGTTTAAATAAATCAATTTTAGATGTAATTCGTAGGTAAAATCGGAGTTTCGTTATGAATAACGATGTTAAATCCGGGTTTGGGTATATTATACCTTTTGGAGCTATTATAGGTTTCTTTACAGCTTTATTTCTCGGTGAATTTTTAATTAGTGTTGTCATTGCTATAGCAGGCATTCTTGTGTGGTTCTTGTATATGGTTGTAATGGAGTCTTCTCCACCATCTAACCTCGGGAATCTGATCATCTTTTTTGGTGTCCTGTTATCAGTGGGCGTCTTTATGGGTTTTGGTGTCTCTCAAAATATGTGGGGAGGGGTAGAATTCGTATCTGAAGGTTCACTTTTTGCTTTAGTTATTTTATTTTTTTCTGTCCTTACCGGTATGCTTTTTAGGGGACAGCCTATCATTCAACAAACCAATCCATCATATGATTTGAATGCTCAGGAAAAAAAATTGGTTGAGGATGCTTTAAAAAACGAAGGTCAAAATTCTAGTTCTTCTGACCCTAAAGTTATTGTTGTAAAGCAAGAAGCGAACTCTCAAGATAAGGAAGATGCCACAGCTAAAGCTAAGGAGCTTGTGCCAGAAGCAGCTACTCATCAATATAATAATCCCTACGTGTATGCTTACCCGCCTGAGTATTATTATGATGAAGATGATTATGAAGACGATTATGAGGACGAATATGAAGACGACTACGAAGAGTAGTTTATAAAATAAGTATTTTATACATTGAATTTGAAAAAGATGCAATCGCCATCTTTTACAATGTAGTCTTTACCCTCTGTTCTTGATAACCCCAAATTTGATAGTGCAGTTTCTGATCCATGTACTATTAGATCGTCATAACTGAAGACCTCGGCTTTGATAAATCCTCTTTCAAAATCACTATGGATTACGCCAGCTGATTGCTTAGCAGTATAGCCTTTCCGTATTGTCCATGCTCTTACTTCTGATGGCCCACCTGTAAAATAAGTCTGAAGTCCTAATAGATTGAAGCTAGTTTTTACAATTTTATTCAATCCTGATTCATTTAAATTATATTCTGCCAGAAAAAGTTTTTCTTCTTCCTTAGACAGTGTTGATATTTCTTGTTCTATAGAGGCACAAACTTTTACAACGCTACTATTTTTTGAAGATGCATAATTAATTAATGCTTCTAGATTTTTATTGGTATTATCATTAGCAATGTCTTCTTCACTAATGTTCGCTACGTAAAGAATTGGCTTATTTGTTAAAAGATGAAATGTCTTCAATACTTCAAGCTCTTCAGCGTTATACTCTAGGCTATTTGCCCAAAATCCCTCACCGCAGTGATTAACTAATTTTTCAAGAAGCTCTGCTTCAAATTTTAATTTTTTATCTCCATTCTTTGCTAAACGTTTTGTCTTATCAAATTTTCTTTCGAGCGAATCTAAATCTGAAAGTAATAATTCTGTTTCAATTATCTCAGCATCTCTTACAGGATCAACAGATCCATTAACATGTACAATACCTGAATCATCAAAACATCTTACAACGTGAATGATCGCAGATGTTTCTCTTATCTGGCCTAAGAATTTGTTTCCTAATCCTTCACCTTTATTTGCTCCTTGAACTAATCCTGCAATATCTATGAACTCAACTGTTGCTGGAATTACTTTCTCAGGATTATATATGTCTTTAAGTTTTTCTAATCTTTCATCTGGAAGATTTACGATGCCCACATGAGGGTCTATTGTACAAAAAGGGAAGTTTTCAGCTGGAGCATTTGATTTTGTTAGCGCATTAAACAGGGTTGACTTGCCAACATTTGGAAGTCCTACTATACCACATTTTAATGACATTTAAAAAGAATCTAGCGATGGATCTTTGCCAAAGTCATAAACTAAATTATCAAAGATTCCAACTTGAAGATTTTTTGCTGTGTAGATTTTTTTATCATCAGCTTGCATTTCAGCATCAGCCCATATCATCGATTTAGATCTAGTAATTAATTTTTTAATGCTAACATTATAAATTATTTTTTTATGGTACGGCCTTACTTGGCCACGGAATTTTACATCCCCAACGCCTAATGCTCTTCCTTTACCAATTGCTCCACTCCAAGTGAGGAAGAATCCTACTAATTGCCACATTCCATCAAGGCCTAAACAGCCAGGCATTACCGGGTCCCCTTTGAAGTGACAATGAAAAAACCATAATTCCTCTGTGATATCCATTTCAGCTAGGATTGAGCCTTTATCATATGCTCCACCTTCATTACTTATATTTAAAATTCTGTCAATCATCAACATGGGTTCGAGAGGAAGTTTGGCATTATCTTGACCAAACATATCTCCATTTGCCATGGATAATAGTTCTTGTTTATTAAATGAATTTTTCTGACTCATATGGTTATTTTCCTTTTATTGCGACTTCATTTAGCTTAATAAATTATTACTTATTTGTGAATTAAGCATTTGAATCTATTTAGTAATTGAAATTTTGGTAATTTATATGATAAAAATTTGGAGGAAATATGTCTAAATGGGCTTTGATATTAGGCGCATCAACAGGTCATGGTGGAGCAACAGCAATTAGCTTAGCTGAAAAAGGTTACGGAATACTTGGTTTTCATTTTGATCGCGGTGAGACAAAAAAAGAAGCAGAAAAAACAATTTCCAAGGTAAGTGAATTAAATGGGGGTATGTGCCACTATTGGAATACAAATGCTGCATCTGAAGAAACTATGGAAAAATATATTCCAGAAATAAAAGAGGTAGTTGGAGATGGTCACTTAAAATTATTATTGCATTCTATTGCTTTTGGTACGACAACAAATTTTTTTGGAGACAAACCGGTTACTCAACGTCAAATGGATATGACAGTACATGTTATGGGTAACTCGTTACTTTACTGGACGCAAAAACTATTTAACCAAAAACTACTTTCTAATGGTTCTAGAATTATAGGACTAACCAGCGAAGGGAATTATCTTGCGATGGAAGGGTATGGTCCTGTAAGTGTTGCTAAAGTTGCGATGGAAGCAATAATTAGGCAGATTGGATGGGAGTTAGGTGAATTTGGAATCACAGCTAACTCTATTCAGGCAGGTATAACACCTACTCGTGCATTAACAAAAATAACAGATAGATGGGAGACATGGGTTGAAAATACAAAGAAAAGAAACCCTATGCGTCGCACAACTACACCTAATGATGTAGCTAATGCTGTTAAGTTATTGATGGAACCAGAAGCTGATTTTATAAATTGCTCAATTATATACTGTGATGGAGGTGAGCACAGGTCGGGCTCGTTTTAAATGAAAATTTTAAGAAGAACTCTTCTTATTTTGAAGTTCTATTTTTTCTTTTATTAACTCTACTAGCTCATGAGTATCTGGAGAAGGAGATAAATCAAAACTATTTTCTGCTTCTCTAAGTGCGTATTCCCACCATCCTTTTTTAGTATAAGATAGTGCTAATTTAAAGTGAGCTGTCCCTAAAATCTTAAATTGTTCTCTGTCTAATTTGCTATGATCTGGAGGCAGTAATCTACTTACTTCACGATATTCTGTAATGGCATCATCAATAAGTCCTTTTTGAAGGTACCAGTTACCAAGCTCAAGGTGTTGTTCTGGATCTTTTTCGCAAGCATATATTGAAAATAATGCTAGTGCTATTAAACCTTGTTTAAAATATTGTTTATATAAATTCATAATTATAAGCACTTAATATTGAAGTTCATGCATTCTAAAATCAAGAAGAAAATCAATTAAATGTGTAATTTATTATAACCGGGGTCTTTAACAAAAAATAATAGCAATACTATAGAAATAAATAAACAGGCGCCTATTATATAGAATGAAAGAAGGAATAGTCCTTTATTTACTAAAAATCCAATTCCAAACAAAAATAAAATAGCAAATGGTGCTAAAAATGAATCTATAAGAGCCATATATGTTTTTTTATCTTTATCCTTAGCAAAATCGTAAATTAAATTCATAGCAGATGGCATAAATGCACCTTGACCAGCACCGATGAAAATAAATATACAATATACGATAAACATGTTTTTTGAGAAAAGTGCTGAAATAACTGCTAAAAAATGAAATAAATAAGCTAAAAGCATACTTGTTTTATGACCATATTTATCTCCTAAGTACCCTGACGCATAGCTAAAGACTCCCATAGAAATGACATTTAGTATTGTAAATAATCCCACCTCGCTGATATTAAAGTTGAATTTATTTTGGCAATATACTGCGTAGAGACCCATTGCAGGAAGAGTTGCGCAGTAAAATATTCTAGAAAAAAGATATCTGTGAAAATTTGTTCTTTTCAATATGACCTCTTTTATATCTTTTTTAAATGCTGTTAGGGACTTTTTTTTGATCTCATTTTCTTTTTCTTTGTAAAAATAAAAAACAAAGGTGCCTATTGCTAAACTGAAAAATAAAATGATGAAACCAATACCAAAATTTCTAGGGAATTGAATATTTTTTTCTAATATGTTTTTTAAAGCAATTCCGCCTGTAAGAGCACCGATACTATTGAAAGCAAATCCAACACCAAAAAACTTTCCCCTTAAAGATTTATTTGTAGTTTTTTCTAAAAAATCAGCCCAAATAGGAACGATTATGCCAATCGCTAGAGCATAAGCGATAAAAAGTGTAAAGTAAATTTTCCAAGCATTTGGGTTTTTAATTATATCAGAAAATGTAAAAACATATCCCATTATAAAAGCTACAAATAAAATTATGCAGTGAACGCTGATGACGAGTTTCTTTGTATTAGTAATGTTTCTAGTCAAAGCTGCTATAATTAACATTGGCAGTGCAATTATGATAGAAAATATTCCCGCTGAAGATGTCGCAATTACTTCTGGGGCTCCTAGCTCTTTCAAAAAAAGAGGAACGACAGCATAAACAGTATGAAATGAGCTTCCAAATCCCCAAAAAAATTCATGAATGTTATTAAATTTTTGATTTTGATAATGATGGGTGATTTTAAGATCATTCATTTGAATTCTCTTGAGCAAGTAGAGTAGTTGATAGCAGTAGAAAGGTAGCTCCAAGCAGTTGCATGAATGCAAGTGATTCACCATTTCTTATCCAATCAATGATCACAGCAGACAAAGGCCAAAACAGTTCAAACAGAGTAGTATGGGACGCAGGGAGTTTATTTAAGCCGTAGTAGTATATAAAAAGAGCGAATGTTCCGCTAGAAAGAACAATGATGATTATCATACTCCATTGATTTAATGATATATCAACATTTAAAATTTCAAAATTAAAAATAATTATTATTATTAGACTGATTAGTGTTGTAACGGCTAATCGCAATCCTGTGACTGCACTGTAGTGTAAGCTTACTAAAGCTTTTTTAGCTATAGCAGTAGAACTACCCCAACAAAAAGCGGCCAATAATGCAAGTAGTGCAGCTATTAAAGTATTATCATCCCAATTAGGTACTGAATTTTTACCAAATGTAACTAAATAACCACCAATGATTGCTAAAAAAGCTAATAGTATATACTTTTTGGATAATTTTTCCTTAAGGATAATGGCTGCTAACGACATAGCAAAAACAGGTTGTAGTTTTTGAAGCAAGACTACAATAGATAGATCAATATATCCAACGTAGCTCAATGCTTTTGTATAAAAATATGTACCACCCATCCCTCCTAAAATAGATATCCATAATATTGATATCCATCCAGACTGCAGAAGTCCTTTTATATCATTCCAATATTTTTTTAGAAAAGGAATGAAAATTAAGGTGCCTACACCGTGCTCAATGGTTATTATTAGTAGCGCTGGGAGTGCGTAGAGTGATTGCCTTAGTAAGGCATCAACGCTCCAAAGTAAGGCTGCAAATATTACCGCAAGATGTGGGGCGTATTTATACATATTGTTGCGTTAGCTATAGCCCGAAGTATTACTAATATCACCAATTTCGATACCTAGAGAGTTAGTTGCAATGATCCAAATGTTATCAGTTTTTTGCTCAAAAATTATAGAGGTGCTTGATTTTTGAATTAGCCAATCTCCATTTTCTATTTCCCTTTCAAGCTGGCCACTATCCCAACCTGCATGTCCTAAGAATAGTTTGCTCTTAACACCTTTTGATTTTTGAATTGAGGATAATAGCTCAATATTCCCTGAAATTGATACTTCATCACTGACAGGCACTGATTTGCTTGATTCATTATTTGTATGCAAAAAAAGAACCCTATCTGTTAGCACTGGGCCACCTATGTGAAGATAATTTTCTTCAAGATATTTATTTAAATCAATATCTGAGCTTGAATCTTTTAAAGTAAGGTTATTTTTTTTTATCGCCTTATTAATTATAAGACCCATTGCGCCTGTTTTATCATGTTCGCACAAATAGACTACAGACTTTTCAAAAAAAGGATCTTTTAAGTGTGGTACAGATATTAAAAAATGGTTTTTTAAAGAGTTCATGAAGTTATTTTTTAAAAAAGATTATCTAAGAGTTTTGGCGCTGGGTTCTTATTAGACGTAATATAAAGGATGTCTAAAATTAAAAAAACATACGGTAATACAAAATCTCTTACCGAAATAGTTGTTAAAGGCGCCAGGCAACACAATTTAAAAAATATAAACGTTACCATTCCTAGAGATAAGTTAGTAGTTATAACTGGATTATCAGGCTCTGGTAAGTCCTCTTTAGCGTTCGATACAATTTATGCAGAAGGTCAGCGTAGATATGTTGAATCCCTATCGACATATGCAAGACAATTTCTTGGATTGATGGAAAAGCCAGATATGGATACCATTGAAGGATTGTCACCTGCTATAAGTATTGAACAGAAAGCAAGTGCCCGAAATCCACGAAGCACAGTCGGGACTGTAACTGAAATTCATGATTACTTAAGACTGCTATTTGCACATGTTGGGCAGCCAACATGCTGGAAATGTGGTGACCCAATAAAAAAGCAATCTGTTCAACAGGTTGTTGATTCTATTTTCAAAATTAAAAAGAAAACTAAGATTTTTATTTTGGCTCCAGTTATTAGAGGTAAAAAAGGGCAACATAAAAGTGTCATTAATCAGATTCAAAAACAAGGCTTCCTGCGTATTAGAATTGATGGTGAAGTCTATAAGGTTGATGATAAAATCGAATTGGATAAAAATAAAAAACACACTATCGAAATTCTTGTTGATAGGTTAATTGTTGAACCTTCCATGAAAGAAAGGATTAGTGAATCCGTAGAATTGTCCATGAAATTAGGGGATGGATTGATAATTGTCCATGAGCTAAATGGGGAGGATCATATTTTTAGTGAAAATTTTGCCTGTCCTAAATGTAATGTTAGTCTTGAAGAATTAACTCCAAGAATGTTTTCATTTAATTCTCCTTTTGGTGCTTGTAAAAAGTGTGAGGGGATAGGAACTAAAATGGAAGTGAATCCTGACCTAGTTGTTCCTGATAAAAACAAATCTTTAGTGCAAGGAGCAATTTCTTCTTTAGGGGAGCAACCTAGGGGTAATTGGTATGGCAGTATTTTAAAAAGTTTAGCTAAGCATCTAAATTTTAATTTTTCCACACCATGGATAAAATTAGATAAAGATATTCGTTATGAACTTCTTTATGGTTCTGGTAAGACTGAATATCAAATGCAATATAGTTCCGACAGGTGGTCTGGGACCTATAGTGGAGGGTGGGAAGGCGCAATACCGAATTTGATGAGAAGATATAAACAGACAAAGTCTAACGGTGTGAGAGAGTGGATAGAGCAATTTATGAGCATGAGAGACTGTATGGCATGTAATGGGACTAGATTAAAAAAAGAAAGCTTAGCTGTGCTTCTGGATGGTAAAAATTTAGGCGACATTTCAGCGATGTCTGTAAAAAACTTACAAGAATTTTTCGAAAAGATTCAACTTTCAGAAAAAGATAAGCAAATAGCAAATCAAATTCTAAAAGAAATTAATCAACGTTTATCATTTCTTAACAATGTAGGACTTGGGTACCTTACTTTAAGTAGGTCTGCTGCAACTTTATCTGGAGGGGAATCGCAAAGGATTCGACTTGCTACTCAAATTGGTTCGCAACTGATGGGGGTTTTGTATATCCTTGATGAGCCTTCTATCGGATTACATTCAAGAGATAATGCGAGGCTCCTTTCAACATTAAAAACATTGCGTGATATAGGTAACTCTATACTTGTCGTGGAACATGACCAAGATACAATGGAATCGTCAGACTTTATCATTGATATTGGGCCAAAGGCTGGTAAACTTGGAGGCGAGGTCGTTTTTGCAGGCAAACCAAAAGATATATACAATTCAGAAAAATCTCTCACTGGGGAATACCTATCTGGTAAAAAAAGAATAGAAATACCTGAGAATAGAAGAAAGGGAGTATCCTCATCAATTAGATTATTTGGAGCAAAAGGTAACAATTTAAAAAATGTAGATGTTCAGTTTCCTCTAGGAAAGTTAATATCAATCTCAGGCGTTTCAGGTAGTGGAAAAAGTACCTTAATTAATGAAACGTTGTATCCTATAATCGCTCAACATATTAACGGTTCGAGAGTATATCCTTTAGAATATTCTTCAATTGAAGGATTGAAATTCATTGATAAAATCATTCAAATAGACCAAAAACCTATTGGGAGGACGCCTAGATCAAACCCGGCAACTTATACAGGACTCTTCACTTTTGTTCGAGATTTGTTTGCCAAATTACCTGATTCAAAAGTTAAAGGATATAAACCTGGTCGTTTTTCATTCAATGTTAAAGGAGGCAGGTGTGAATCTTGTGAAGGGGACGGAATAATTAAAATTGAAATGAATTTTTTACCTGATGTTTATGTTACCTGCGAAATTTGCAATGGGGCGAGATATAATAGAGAGACATTAGAAATAAAATATAAAGGGAAGTCAATATCTGACATTCTAAGCATGGACGTTGACGATGCTCTCACATTTTTTGAGAACATACCTGCAATTACTAAGAAGCTTAAAACATTAAAAGATGTAGGTTTAGGCTATATTCATCTGGGGCAACAGGCAACAACCTTATCAGGCGGGGAGGCCCAAAGAGTAAAATTATCTACTGAACTTTCAAAGATTAATACAAGGAAAACCTTATATATTTTAGATGAGCCAACAACGGGATTACATTTTGAAGATATAAGAATATTGCTCAAAGTATTACAGAAACTTGTTGATAGAGGAAATACTGTTATAATAATCGAACATAATATGGACGTAATCAAATCATCAGACTGGGTAATAGACTTAGGCCCTGAAGGAGGTGATGAAGGAGGGCAAATAATATCTTGTGGTACTCCTGAGAGTTTAGCTGAAAATAAGAAATCGTATACAGGTCAGTTTTTAAAAAATATTTTAAAATAAATAAAATTAGTGTTCTTGGTGTCGGACACATGAAGGCTTAATTTTAGAGTCGCTTTAACAGTATTTATTTTCTTTTATATGACAGATATATTTATCACTGACCCTAGCCCCTTTGAAGAAGATATAATTGCAGAAAAATCTCTTAGGCCATTAAAGTTTGATGAGTTCATAGGGCAGAAAGAGCTTGTTGATAATCTTAAATTGTATATTGATGCAGCTAATGGTAGAGAAGAGGCACTAGATCATGTTTTATTATTTGGTCCTCCAGGTTTAGGTAAAACTACTTTGGCAAATATCATCTCTAGAGAGCTGAATGTAAATATTAAACAAGCTTCAGGGCCAGTAATTGATCGAGCCGGTGACTTAGCAGGAATGTTGACAAATATTCAGCACAGAGATGTATTTTTTATTGATGAGATTCATAGACTTAATAGCGTCGTTGAAGAATATTTATATTCTGCTATGGAAGATTTTAAGATTGACATTATGATCGACAAAGGGCCTAGTGCTCGGAGTGTCCAGTTGGATTTAGATCCTTTCACCTTGGTTGGGGCAACTACTCGGCTAGGAAATTTAACTTCTCCATTGAGAGATAGATTCGGAATTATCTTAAGAGTAGATTATTATGGAGCTGAGGATTTATTTCACATAGTTTGTAGATCAGCTGAGATATTAGAGGTTGACATAGACGACGAAGGTGCTATGGAACTTGCAAAAAGAAGTCGAGGGACACCTAGAGTAGCAAATCGTATTCTAAGAAGGGCAAGAGATTATGCTCAAGTGAAAGCAGATGGGCGAATTAGTTATGATGTTGCAAACATGGCTTTGAATAAATTAGGCGTGGATAAATTTGGACTTGATATAATGGATAGGAATATTTTAGAAATACTAATTGATAAGTTTTCCGGTGGTCCAGTGGGGATAAAATCTCTTGGAGTTGCGGTTGGGGAAGATCCAGCTACGATCGAAGATGTCTATGAACCATTCTTAATAAAACAAGGTTTTATGCAGCGTACTTCAAGGGGTAGAGTAGCTCAGGAGTCAGCATATAAATTACTTGATAAACCGACAAACAATAATAACCAAAAGGATTTATTTAATGATAGAAAAAAAGAAAAAATTTAAACTCGGAGATTTTGATTACCCCTTACCAAAAAAACATATTGCTCAGTACCCTGGTAAGAAAAGAGACGAGTCAAAATTAATGGTTGTCAATAGAGAAGAAAAAACTATTGAGCATAAAAAATTTAGTAACATTGTTGATCACTTAAGGAAAAATGATTTATTGATATTAAATAATACGAAAGTTTTCCCAGCTAGGTTGTTTGCAACGAAGGATAGAACAGATGCAAAAGTAGAAGTTTTTTTATTAAGGGAGCTTGCTCAAAATTTATGGGAAGTAATGGTCAGGCCTGCTAGAAAGGTCAGAATAGGTAATAAATTAGTATTTACGCCAAAGTTAATGTGTGATGTCATTGATAATACGGTTTCAGGCGGAAGAGTAGTTCGATTTGAATCTGAAAGTCAGGAAGAATTACATAGTATAATTGACAAAATAGGGACCTCTCCTTTACCACCATATATAACCAGAGATCCTGAACCTAGTGATAAAAAAAGATACCAAACTGTATATGCTACTGAGCGCGGAGCTGTTGCTGCTCCAACAGCTGGACTTCATTTTACTGAGTCTTTAATTAAGAAAATTGAAAAAAAGGGTGTGAAAATAGAATATATAACCTTGCATATTGGGCTTGGTACATTTAGACCAGTTCAGGTGGAAGACTTAAATAGGCATCAAATGGATTCCGAATATTTTGAGGTTTCTCCAAAAACTGCGATGGCTATTAATGAAGCTAGAAAAAAGCACAGGAAAATCGTTGCTGTCGGAACATCAACAATTAGAGCTCTTGAGACTGTAGTTGTGTCTGGTTTTATGGTTTCTCCTAAAAGAGGATGGACAGATAAGTTTATCTACCCACCATATGAATATAAAATGGTCGATTCCATGGTTACTAATTTTCACACGCCAAAATCAACATTAATGATGATGGTAAGTGCTTTTGCTGATATTGATTTGTTAAAAAAGGCATACCGTGAAGCAAAAAAGAACGACTACAGATTTCTTAGTTATGGTGATGCTATGATAATTATTTAGGGATTAGTTTAAAAATTTGAATAAAGTCTCTGCGATAATTCTTGCTGCTGGCAGCGGTAGTAGATTTGGTGAAAAAAAACAGTTTAAAGAGCTTAATGGGAAGCCTATTTGGTTTTATTCATTAAATACTTTCATTCAATCTGAATCTATTGACGAGTTAATTTTAGTAATTCCTAATGATTCATTAGAAACCTTAAAACAATCTCAAGTTTTCACATCTTTAAATAAAACAAATAACATTAAATTGGTTTCAGGAGGTGAATCTAGAAAAGATTCAGTTTTTAATGGTCTCAAAGTAGTAAAAAAAGCGATTGATATTGTTTGCATTCATGATGCAGCAAGGCCATTTATTAAAGCCTCTTACATTAAACATTCAGTTGAAGCTTGTAGTGAGTTTGATGGTGCGATAATAGCAATTCCTTCTGTTGATACAGTGAAAAAAGTTGATAAACAAATAATAAAAAATACAATTGACAGAGAGTCTTTATGGATGGCACAAACTCCTCAAACTTTTAAAAAAGATAAGCTTCTGTATGCTATCAAAAATTCTTCACATTTAAATGTTACAGATGAGAGTATGCTTATGGAGGAAGCTAATTTTAAAATTAAATTAATTGAAGGTGATCAGTCTAATTTTAAAATAACTAATGAAATAGACTGGGAGTTAGCAAAAGTTATGGCGGAGGTAGAATAAGTTATGATTCGTTCTGGAATAGGTTTTGATGCTCATCAACTAAAGAAAGGTACTGATTTATACATTGGTGGAGTAAAAATTGATTCGGATTTGGGTTCTTTGGGTCATTCTGACGGGGATGCTTTAATTCATGCTCTTGCAGATTCATTATTAGGTGCTGCTGGGATGGGGGACATTGGTCAATATTTTCCTAGCGAGGAAAAGGAGTGGAAGAATGCAAAAAGCGAAATATTTTTATTTGAAGTAAAAAAAATTCTTATTAATAATGGGTTTAAAATCTCCAATATTGATTGTACGGTTATATTGCAAAAACCAAAGATTAATACATATATAAAATCAATTCGGAATAATATTTCAAGAATATTAGAGCTAAATAAAAAGTATGTCTCCATTAAAGCTACAACAACGGATTACTTGGGATATATTGGTGATTCAAAAGGATGGAGTGTAATCTCCATTGCAACTATCATTGATGAGAATGAACACAGTTAAAATTAATTCATATGCTAAAGTTAATGTAGGGCTTAAAATTTTAAATAAAAGAACAGATGGATATCATAATATTAGCACAATATTTCAAGAAATCGATTTACATGATGAGTTAACAATTTCTAAAAATATCAGCGGATGTCAATTTAGTTCAAATGTTAATTGGTTACATAATGATCAAAATAATTTGTGTATTATAGCATACAATCATATGAAAGATCTTTACGGTATAAAAGGAATTGATATCGTTCTGACAAAAAACATTTCTAGAGGTAGCGGTCTGGGTGGTGGATCATCGAATGCAGCGGCTGTTTTGAAAAGTATTAGTAAAATTTATGATTTAAATGTTTCTGATGAGGATTTGATAGAAATTGGGTCAAAAATTGGAGCTGACGTTCCTTTTTTCATAAAAGGAGGCACTCAAATTGGTGAAGGGATAGGTGAAAAACTCATAGGTTTAAAATCTAAAATAAAAGGCTGGTATTTAATTATTACTCCAGATCTTACTATTGATACAAAATGGGCATATTCACAATTTAAAAATATATTGGATAATGCTACACTCCCTACTAAATTTTCCGACTTATTTAGTGAAAAGATAGTTGATCTTGACACAATAAAGTTTTTTGAGAACAATTTTGAATCTGTTGTTTTTCCAACATATCCAGAGATTGGTGCAATAAAAAAAGAACTCTTTGCATTAGGTGCAAAGTTTGCCAGTCTGTCGGGTTCTGGCTCGACTGTGTTTGGGATTTTCGATGATAATGCTAAAGTTAAAAAAGCATTTTCTCATTTCTCTCCAATGCACAAGGCATATATTGCTCGCTCTATTTAATTTGTTGGTCAAATTATAAAAATTGGGGCGTCGTCTAATGGTAGGACACCTGGTTTTGGTCCAGGCAGTTGGGGTTCGAGTCCCTACGCCCCAGCAAATGTTATTTAAATGAAAAGAGAACGTAAAATATTTAGTGGTAGAAGTAATCCTGAGTTAGCAAAAAAAATTGCTATTTCAGCTGATTGTCAATTAGGAGATATTTCAATTAAGACATTTTCAGATGGTGAAATATGGGTAAAATATGAAGAAAATGTTAGAGGGCAGGATGTATTTATTATTCAATCTACAAACGGTCCTTCTGAAAATATAATTGAATTAGCTCTGATGACAGATGCTGCTGTTAGAGCATCTGCTAGTACAGTTAACATAATTATGCCTTACTTTGGTTATGGGAGGCAAGACAGAAAAGATCAACCAAGGGTGCCGATTTCATCAAGGGTAATGATTGATATTTTCACTAGCATGGGGGCAGATAGAATAGTAACAATGGATTTACATTCCACTCAAATTCAAGGTTTCGCGAAAATACCCTTTGATCATTTATATAGTAGAATGGTATTAATGAAGGCAATATCAGATTTAGGTCTTGATCCAAAAAGATCAGTTGTTTTAGCCCCTGATGTAGGTTCTGCTGCTATAAGCCAAGCTTATGCAAAAAGATTAAAAATGCATTTTGCATTGATTGACAAGAGGAGGTTTGCTCCTAATCAAGCTAAAGTAAGTCACTTAATAGGTGATTTAGACAGTAAGGACGTTCTCATCATTGATGATATGATTGATACCGCGGGGACAACTGTAGGTGCAGCAAATGCAGCTATGGAAAAAGGAGCTAAATCTGTAACTGCTATAGCGACTCATGGAGTTTTGTCAGGGCCTGCAATTGAAAGATTAAAAAGCGCTCCAATAAAAAATTTAGTTGTTACCGACACAATACAAATACCAAAAGAAAAAATATTAAGTAATATGAAAATTATCACAGTCGCTGATGTGTTTGGGGCAGCGATCAATCGTATTCATAATGGTGAATCCGTTAGCGCATTATTTGAATTTTAAAAAGGAGAAATAAGGATGGCTACATCTTATTATAAATTAGATATTGAAATCAGAGAATCTGTTGGTAAAAAATCAACAAAAGCAATCAGAAGAGATGGCAAGATCCCAAGTACATTATATTTTAAAGGAGATGAACCTGAGAGTATTGCCATAGATAAAATAAAACTTTATCAGGCGTTAAAATCTGACCAGCGTGTTTATGAGGTTGAATTAGGCGGTGAATCTCAGTATGTAATGGTAAAAGCTGTACAATATCATCCTGTAACAGATGAAATTATTCATTTAGATTTTATGCGAGTACGTAGGTCCGAAAAGATGACGATTTCCGTTCCTCTAGTTCTAGTTGGTAAGCCAATAGGTGTAGTTGAAGGTGGAATTTTATCTCAAGCACTTAATCAAATTGAAATAAGTTGTTTCCCAACAAACGTACCAGATCAAATTGAGGTTAACGTTGATAAAATGGAGCTTAATTCATCCATTAGTGTAGCAGATGTATCCACTGATGATGAAGAGGTGGAAATACTTAGTTCATCAGAAATAAATGTTGCAACAATTACAGCTCCTAGTTCTGAAAAAGAAGAAACAGTTTCTGACGATGATATTGTTACTGATGAGGATAAAGATGAATCATCTGATGATCAAAAATCTGATGATAGTGATAATCAAGAGGAATCAAAAGAATAGATCTAGTTTTGATTGTATTTATAGGTTTAGGAAATGTTGGTGAGCAGTATAAAGAAACAAAGCATAATGCAGGATTTTGGATAATGGACGAGATGGCAGCAAGACATAAAATTTCTTTTAGCCCAGGGAGCGGAGATTACGTTATTGCATCAAAGACAGATAAGTTCCACCTTGTTAAGCCGAGTACAGGTATGAATAGAAGTGGCAATGCAGTTTCACAACTAATTAAATCAAAAAATATCCTACCTGAACAGATTTGTGTCATTTTAGATGATGTAGATTTACCTCTTGGTAAAATACGTATAAAACCAAAAGGCGGTGATGGTTCTCATCGAGGCTTACAGAATATTATTTACCTATCAAACACAGACAACATTCCTAGGCTTAGATTTGGTATTGGCACTAGTGAAAAAATGCGTCCAGCAGAAAATTATGTATTGGAACCATTTAAAAAGGATGATGATAAAACTCTTGCTCGTGAAACTGTAAAAAATGCAGCAGATGCTTTAGATAGTGTGGTTTTTAATGGAATAGATAAAACAATGAATATTTATAACTCATAGAAATGGAGATTTAAAAAATAATGCAAAATGAAAATAACTTTGTTTTACTAGTGATTTTATCTGGTATTCTTGCAATGGCTTTTGCTTTTTGGAAGGCCTCATGGATAAACACACAAAACGAGGGTAATCAGCGTATGAAAACTATTGGTGCTAGCATTGCAGATGGAGCAATGGCCTTTCTTCGTGCTGAGTATCGAATACTAGGTGTTTTTGTTGTCGCTGTAGCTCTCGTCCTTGGTTATGCAAATTCTGGGAGAGCAGATTCAAGCGCATTTATAGCTCTTTCATTCATTATTGGCGCCGTAGCTTCTGGTTTTGCAGGATTCCTAGGTATGAAAGTAGCAACAAAGGCAAACAATCGTACAACTCATGCTGCAGAAACAAGCTTGGCTAAAGCTTTAAATGTAGCATTTAGCGGCGGAGTTGTGATGGGTTTAAGTGTTGTTGGTTTAGGGGTTCTAGGCTTGGGAATTCTTTTTTATGTTTATGGGGAAATGGGAATTTTTAACAATGACATTGAAATAATATTAAATGTTTTATCTGGATTTTCTTTAGGAGCTTCTTCTATTGCGCTTTTTGCAAGAGTTGGAGGAGGTATTTATACAAAAGCTGCTGATGTTGGAGCAGATTTAGTGGGTAAGGTAGAGTCTGGTATTCCTGAAGATCATCCTCTTAACCCTGCTACTATAGCTGATAATGTTGGAGATAATGTTGGAGATGTGGCTGGCATGGGAGCAGATTTATTTGAATCTTATGTAGGATCAATAATTGGATCTATGGTCTTAGGTTCAACCCTTTATGCTTACGGTGCTGGGTTTGATTTCAATTTTGTCCTGCTTCCGCTTCTAATCGCAGCATCAGGTATAGTCGTATCAATAGGTGGTACCTTTTTAGTTTCAGTCAAGGAGGGCGGGGATCCTCAGAAAGCATTAAATAAAGGAGAGTTTGGTAGCGGGCTAATAATGGTTGCGGTAATATATATTTTAATAACTTACTTTTTACCAGAAAAATTTGTTGCTCAGCAGGGTTTTGGGAAATCTTATGATAGTATAGGTGTATTTTATGCCACAGTCATAGGCCTCTTTGGCGGGCTTGGAATTGGGAAAATAACCGAATATTACACTGGAACTGGTACAAAACCAGTTGAGTCTATTTCTAAGCAATCCATGACTGGACCAGCTACTAACATTATTGCAGGTCTGGGTGTTGGTATGGAATCTACTGCAGTTCCAATTATGATAATTTCAGGTAGCATTATGGGTGCATACTATTTTGCAGGTCTTTATGGAATAGCTATGGCAGCTCTTGGAATGCTTGCAAATACTGGGATTCAACTGGCTGTCGATGCATATGGACCAATTTCAGATAATGCAGGCGGGATTGCAGAGATGGCTGAATTACCCAAAGAGGTTAGAGAGAGAACAGATAAGCTTGATGCTGTAGGTAATACTACCGCTGCAATTGGTAAGGGTTTTGCTATAGGTTCTGCAGCTTTAACTGCTTTAGCGCTATTCGCTGCCTTTAAAGTTAAAAGTGGTATTGATATTATAAATATTTCTGATCCCATGGTAATGGCAGGTTTGTTCATTGGTGGTATGTTACCTTTTCTTTTCTCTTCAATGGCGATGGGAGCTGTAGGTAGAGCCGCAATGTCAATGATTGAAGAAGTGAGAAGACAGTTCAAGGAAATTCCTGAATTGAAAAAAGCACTTGAGATAATGAATCTTAAAAACCGAGAAGATTGGAATGAAGATGATAAGAAAGCCTACAATGATGCTATGGGAAAGGCAGAGCATGGGAAATGCGTTGAAATTTCTACTGAGTCTGCCATTAGAGAAATGGTTTTACCAGGCCTTTTAGCAGTATCAATGCCTGTTATTGTAGGATTTTTACCAAAAATGTTTGGTAGCAATCAAGGACCTGAAATATTAGGAGGATTACTTGCAGGAGTAACAGTAAGTGGCGTATTGATGGCTATCTTTCAATCAAATTCAGGAGGTGCCTGGGACAATGCAAAGAAAATGATTGAGGAAGGCATTACAATAGATGGTCAAAAATTAGTTAAAGGCTCAGAGGCCCATAAAGCCTCTGTTGTCGGCGATACTGTAGGAGATCCATTTAAGGACACTTCTGGTCCATCATTAAATATTTTAATAAAACTTATGTCAGTGGTGTCTTTGGTAATTGCACCGTTGATTAAATAGAATCTAGGGAGATTATATGCGTTATTATGAACTAATATACATTGTTAACTCAAATGTAGAACGAAAGAAAATTGACCAAATCATGAAAGATATTAGTAGTAGGTTAGAAAATACTGATTCAAAAATAATAAATCATGTTGTTTGGGGTAAGAAAAAACTAGCATATCCCATAAAAGGGAACACCTACGGGAATTACATTCTGTTACATTATGAAGGTGGAGACAATAACAAGCTAAATGAATTTGATTCATGGTTAAAGCTCAGTGGTTTGGTGATTAGACATATGATTGTTAGGTTAGAAGAAAAGCCCGATGTCGTCAAAGGTTTTGATGATGAAAAACCTGAAAATAACTCTGAAAAAAAGTCAGAAGATCTAGTAGAAAAAGATAAAGAGCAATTAGAAAAAGAAATTGTTGAAGAAGATAAGGAGGTAGAATAATGGCTTTCCAAACAAGAAGAAAATATTGCTATTTTAAAGAAAACAATATAGCAGCAGTAGATTATAAAGATGTAAAATTATTGAAGAGGTTTATCAATGATAATGGTAAAATTATGCCTAGAAGAGTTACTGGGACTAGTGCTAAAATGCATCGAAAAGTTGTTGGCGCTATAAAACGAGCTAGAACTATAGGCTTAATGCCTTTTGTTGATAGTGGTTCTGAATAATAGTATGGAGATTATATCATGAAAGTTATTTTACTAAACGATGTTGAAAATTTAGGTCTCGCTGGAGACATTGTTATCGTAAAACCTGGTTATGCTAGAAATAGATTAATACCTCAAGGTTTGGCGTTAAGAGCATCAAATAAAAATATTGCTGTTGCGAGTGAGAGAAAAAAGGTAGCGAATGTTAAGCTTGAACGTGAAAATATTGCTCTGCAAAAGTTAGCTAAAAAACTTAGCAATGTTGAAATAACTATTGAAGTTAATGTTGGAGAAGAAGAAAAAATGTTTGGTTCAATTACTAATTTAGATGTGCACAAAGAGCTAACATCTAAAGGGTTTGAACTTGATAAAAACCAGATAATTATTGACGAACCAATCAAAGCTTTAGGTATTTATCATGCAAAAGTTAAAATTGCAAAAGATATTACATCTGATGTGAAGTTATATGTCATAAAGGGTTAGTTCCCTATTAATTTATAATGTTCGCTGAGGTATCGCTTCCAATATCTTCATTCCAAAATTTTACATACTCAATTCCTGAGAATTTAAAAAAGTCCTTATTAGTTGGATCAAAAGTCAAAGTTCCATTTGGGGCAAGAAAAGTTAACGGTATCATTGTCTCATTAATTGACGAAAGTTCATTTGCTGGTAACCTAAAATCAATCATTGATGTTGACGATAACACGCCCGTGTTATCTAACGAACTTTGGAAGCTAGTTAATTGGATAAGCCATTATTATGTTACCCCGATTGGATTAGCATATAATACTGTATTGCCTTTTTCACTTTTAAGCAATCATAACCCTAGGAAAGCTTGGTTTGTAAGGTATGTAGCTAGACATAAGAATAATAAAAAAAATACTTATGAAAAGCTATCTTCTAAGCAAAATTCGATTTTTGAAGCCACTAGACAAGCTCCATTAGAATACATAAAAGTTTCTAGATTTAAAGGAATAAGCTCAAACCCCATATCAATATGCAAAGCACTTGAAAAAAAGGGTTTAGTTGAGCTTGAAAAAAGAAATCAAGATAAAGCGATTGAAGAAACTTCATTTAAATCCTTAAAAAAAAATATATTATACAATAAAGAACAACTTATAGTCATTAAAAGTCTAAAGACTGCAATTAAATCAGGGGTATATAGTTCAAACCTTTTACATGGTGTTACGGGAAGTGGTAAGACTGAAATTTTTATTGAAATAATAAAAACTGTTAAAAAACTTGGTAAGTGTTCTATTGTTCTCATTCCCGAAATTTCGCTTACATCTCAAATTGCTGGACGTTTTAAACAGGTTTTCGGGGATGACATGGCTTTATGGCACTCACAATTATCTAAATCTCAGCGCGCAAAAACTTGGAGGGATATAAATGATGGAGCATGTAAAATCGTAATAGGAGCAAGAAGTGCTATTTTTTCACCAGTTAAAAACTTAGGGCTGATCATTGTCGATGAAGAACATGATAGTTCATACAAGCAAGATTCACCATCCCCTCGTTATCATGCTAGAGATGTTGCTATTATGAGATCTAAAATAGAAAAATGCACTGTTGTTTTGTCTAGTGCTACCCCTAGCTTGGAAACATTCTATAATTATAAGCTTAAAAAATATAATTATTTGACATTATCAAAAAGGTATGGAGATGCTTTATATCCAAAAGTTCGAGTAGTAGATTTAATTGATGAAAGCAAAGAATCTGGAAAGTTTAACATTATTATTTCAGGCTTATTGCAAGAGAAAATTGAAAAAAGGTTAAGTGAAAATGAGCAAGTTTTGCTTATCCAGAACCGAAGAGGATTTTCTCCTACAGTAAAGTGCTCTGATTGTGGTACTGTAGTAATGTGTCTAGCTTGCAAAACGCCATTAACTTTTCATAAATATGATAATAATTTTAAATGTCATATATGTGGATTTACCAGTTTTAAAAATTTAGATAATTGTAGTGAATGCCTTAGTCAAAATTTTTCATACATGGGGACTGGAACGCAAAAGGTTGAAGAATTAATACAAAAAACTTTTCCCAATGCAAGGGTTGCCAGAATAGATCATGATAGCTCCAAAAATAGCTCTTTGACTATTAAGATTCTACAAAAATTCCAGGATGGTGAAATTGATATCCTTTTAGGGACTCAAATGATAGCAAAGGGGTTAGATTTTCCAGAAATAACTTTAGTTGGAATTATCAATGCTGACTTAGGATTGCATATCCCCGATTTTAGATCTAGTGAAAGGACATTTCAATTAATTTATCAAGCAGCTGGCAGGTCAGGAAGGGGAAAGAAAAGAGGAGAGGTTGTGATTCAGACTTATGATAAAGAAAACCTGGTAATTAAAGCAGCATCTAAATTGAATCTAAAAGACTATTATAATAATATGCTAACTGACAGAAATACATTGAATTATCCTCCTTATAGTTGGGTATCAAAAGTTGAATTTTTAGGCCCTAATTTAAAATCTGTATTTTCTTTGTCTAATAGGGTTAGAAACAATTTTTTTGGTATATATAAAGGTCTTGAAATCCTTGGCCCCGCTCCATGTTTTAAGGAGAAGGTAAATAATAAATACCGATTTCAAATTATCTTGAAATCCATAAAAAAATATGATTCAAATAGTGAAAAATTACACTCTTTCATAAGTAAAAACTTCATTGAGCATAAAAATCAAATAACAGGCTCAAATAAAATCAACATTCATATTGATCCTATCTCAATGATATGAAATTCATTTTATTCTTAATACTTTCATTATCATCTCTGCATTCTAATGAATCGCGACCTGGGTTATCGGTTTGGTTTTCAGCTAATGACCTCTCATTTGCCGGAGGAGGAAAGTTGCTTTTCAATCCAAATAGTAGGGATGTTGATTTAAACGTTATTTCAAAAGGTAAAATTTTTTCGACATCATTTATTTTCTATCCCGCGGGAGTTCAAGCTCAGTCTGCTTCTATGTTATTAAGTAAGAGCAATAAATCTATAATCGCTTCAATCAATCATGTCTCATATGGTACATTTAAAGGTTATGACGAAAATGCGGTGGCAACCGGAAACTACACTTCAAGTGATACTTGGTTTAGGTTTGGTTATAATGAAAAATCTAAAACATTGCCTTTTAATTACGGAGTCTCTAATCAATTTTATATATCGAAATTAGAAGACATTATTTCTACATCTATTTACTCATCTTTTGGATTAGTATGGACAATAAAAAAATACAACTTGGATATTGGCTGGACGGTTAATGATATACTTTTATTTTATAATAGATCGACTGATGATATTAATTCAACAAATTTTCTTATTGGAGTTTCCAAAGACTTAGTACATTTGCCCCTCAAACTATCAATTGACACCAAGCTTAGTACAAGTCTAGTCCCTAAGGATTATTTTTTAAGTGGGACTTTTTACATATCAAAGAACATTGCCTTAAACCTAGGTACATCAACAAGAAAATTCAGCCAAAATACTGAACAAAATTTATCTCAGACTATTTTTGGATCAAGCGGGGTTGGAGTATTATTTAAAAATAAAGAATTAGTTATTGGTTACGGTTTGTACTTTTATGGAACAGGTGGATTTTCTTCTGGCTTAGATATGAGCATTAATTTTTAATGAAAATTTTCTCATTATATATTTTTTTAATTAGTGTTGTATTTTCTCAAAATAAAAATCCTATAGTGCTTATTCACGGTTTTTTTGGTTGGGGGAATGAAGAGTTAGGAGATTATAAATATTGGGGTGGTAAAAAAGATATTCAAAGAATGTTGGAGAGTCATGGATACAAGGTAATTAATGTTTCTGTTGGTCCTATTTCGTCAAATTGGGATAGGGCTATAGAAGTATATTACCAATTAAAAGGTGGGCAAGTTGATTACGGCTTAAGTCACTCAGAAAAATATGGTTTAACTCAAAAACCACATGATAAAAAATATGAAGGTTTATACAGGGAGTGGGGTAGCGAAAACCCAGTACATTTAATTGGCCACAGTATGGGTGGGCAAACCGCAAGGATGCTTCAATACCTACTGGAAAATGAATTTTATGTTGATGACAGTTTGGGATTGAAAGAAGATTCTAAATTATTGGGTAGTTCAAATAGGGGTTGGATAAAAAGTATTACATCTATAGCAACGCCTCATGATGGAAGTACATTAGCAGATATTGTCACAAAAACTTTTCCCTTCATACAATACTTTATTGGTCTTGCAGGGGTAGTTGGAACAAATTTTTATGATTTTGATCTTAGTCAATGGGATATAAAAAGAAACACTGGTGAAACCTGGTCAAAATATGTTCAAAGGATGAGAGGGCACGATGCTTGGAATACAAAAAATATAAGTTCTTGGGATTTGAGTTTAGACGGGGCTGCAGAGCTAAATACCTATCTAAATGCTAGTTCTAATGTTTTTTATTTTTCATATACTTTTTCAGCTACTTCAAAAAATAGAGTGACTGGATATCATACTCCTGATAAAGATGTTTTTTTATTAATACGTTCAAGAGCGAAACTAATTGGATCTAGAGTAGTGTTTACCGATAATGGAAGTGCAACAGATTCAACTTGGTGGGAGAATGATGGTATAGTTAATTCTAGATCGATGAGGGGCCCTACCACAGGAAATAATGGAGCAGATCTCATAGTAGAGTATCAACCTTCTAAACCACTTATGAAAGGGCGATGGTATACCTTTGAACCCATAAAACTAGATCATTACCAGAGCGTAGGTCATATGATATCAAGAGAAAAAAGAACTATATTAGATTCAATGTTTGTAAATCACGCAAAACTGCTTTGGTCTCTTCCTAAAGACTAATATTTTATAAATAGAAAATTAGTTGTAATATACAACTATGAATCAAGGTGAACTTTTTACTGCTTTTCTTGTTGATTTACAAAGAATTTTCAGAACAGAAGTAGTCCCCAAGAATTTATCCTACAGTCAAGTTTTAGCTATTATTATCATTCCTGATGACGGGATCGAGATGTCCGAATTAGCGAGAGCACTTGGTCTAGAAAATAGTAGTGTAACTAGACTTATCGCTCGTTTAGAGCGTAATAATTATGTTACAAGAAAAAAAAGTGAAGCAGATAGAAGATCAATTAATGTTTTTTTAGATCAAAAAGGCTCCATGTTGCAAACTGATATTGAAAAAAAAATAGATAAAATTGGTAATCAAATATTTTTAAAAAATAATCAGGTTGAGAAAGAATTATTTTTAGAAAATTTATCATTATTCCAATGGTCTTTGAAGAAGACATTTCTAAAAAAATAAAGAGTAACCCCGTGCAGTTATCAGCTTTTTTATTAGACTGGTTTGATAAAAATAAAAGAGAGCTACCATTTCGAAAAAATAGAAGTGTATATAGTATTTGGGTTTCAGAGGTAATGTTGCAACAAACTAAGGTAGATATTGTTATCCCATATTTTAATTCATGGATGAAAAAATTTCCTAACATAAAGTCTGTAGCAGAAGCATCTGAGGAAAATATTCTAAAATCTTGGGAAGGCCTAGGGTATTATTCTAGATGTAGGAATTTTCACAAAGCTGCTAAAATAATTGTAAATGATTATGGTTCAAAAATTCCTGAGGATTGGGACAATTTCAGGTCACTCCCTGGAGTTGGTGACTACACTGCTGGAGCTGTGCTTTCAATTGCTCTTAATAAGAACTATTTGGCAATTGATGGCAATGTTAAAAGAGTTGTTTCTCGAATTACAAGAAGAAAAAAATTGAGCAAATATAATTTGAATTACATAAGATCTTTTTTATCAAAGAATATAGATATAATTAGAACTGGGGATTTTAACGAAGCTATTATGGAACTAGGGGCTTGCATATGTTTACCTAGGTTGCCTAAGTGCAGACAATGCCCTCTTAATTCGTTTTGTGCTGGTTACAAAAGTGGGACCCCAAGTAATTATCCTCAAAAATCAGTTACTAAAAAAGTCCCTGTGCGTACTTTTGTAGGAGGTATAATTAGATTTAAGGATAGGATTTTGATCCAAAAAAGAGATAGCCAAATGTTGAATGGTCTTTGGGAAATTCCTATGAAACAAGTAACTCTAGATAGCAATTATATTTTTGATTTTAAAAAATATATATTTGATAAATATGGATACATAATAAGTTTTAAAAAGATTATATCCGAAGTTGAACATGTATACTCGCATTTTAAAATGAAATTAATTGTCATGGATTTTATTATTTGTGATAATGTCAGAAACACTGGAAATTCTTTTTCTTGGATTTCTAAAAGAGATATTGACCGTTACGCTTTTCATAGAGCAAATCATAAGGTGTTTAAATTATTTAAGAGTTTTAATTGGGATGTTTAGAGCAATTATTTCATTAATTCTATGGCCATTGTGGTTTGCGTATTTATTAGTCATATTCCCAATTTTTTTGGTTTATACTATAGTTGTAAATAAACAATATTTTCATTATTTCTTAAGTCCAATGTCCTATCTATTTTGTCTTCTAGGCGGTCAATTAGTAAAGAAAACTGGGCTAACACCTGATCCAGAAGGAGGCCCTTATTTATATTTAATTAATCATCAATCTCTCTTCGACCATTTTGCATTGGGTAAATATATGAATCATTATGTTACGGCTGTTGCCAAACAAGAGCACCTTAGTTATCCGCTCTGGGGGCAAGTAGCAAGGTCGTATGGAATAGTTCCTATAAATAGAGCAAATATTAAAAAGGCTTTATCAAGCTTAAAAGTTGTTGAAAAAGCAATAATGAATGAAAAGACATCTTTCCTTATTGCTCCAGAAGGTACAAGATCAAAAGATGGTAAATTAGGAATTTTTAAAAAAGGAGCATTTCACATTGCAAAAAACACAGGTGTAAAAATTATCCCAGTTATTATTGATGGTGCATATAAGGCTAAAAATGTTGGGGATTGGAGGCTAACTCCAGGTGTAATAAACATTCATTTTTCTGATATAATTGATCAAGAATTGTATAAAGATATGACGGTTGAAGAGCTAAGAGATTATACTATTGATCAATATAAAACCATTCTAGAATAGTTATGTAATGAGTATTTTAAATTTTAATAATATTGAAATTTCGCAGATTTTAGTATCTATATTTTTTTTAATTGTTTTTTTTCAATCAAGCTTAGATAAAATAAATGATAGAGAAGGTAATTTGAAGTTTTTCAATCATCACTTTAAAGGAACCTTTTTTCAAAATTACACATTAATATCTCTTAACTTTTTGGCATTATTAGAAATTACTTCCGCTTTTTTATGCTGTTTTGGGATTTTTTACAAACTTTCATATCATGATTCGATTTTCATATATTATGGATTGCTTATGATTGCTATTGTTTTATTGTCATTATTACTCGGACAGCGATTAGCCAAAGACTATGCTGGCGCTGCAGATATCACTATTTATTTTATTTTATGTATTGTTACAATTTTGAGCTTTTAAATAAGGGATTAGAGTTATGGATAAATCTATTACGAAAAAAATGATTAATAATTATCAGGAAGAGTGCAATAACAGCGTAAAAATAAAGCTTTCTCGCAATGCTGCAACCCATAACGAGGTTACAGATCTAGCTATGGACTGGGATGAGTTTAGAAAAATAGACCATTCATTTTCAGAAACAATTACTGGGGAAATGAAGATAACTAACCAAAAATCTAGCGGAAGATGTTGGGGATTTGCGGGATTGAATCTTTTTAGGGTTTATCTTGGAAGAAAGCATAACATTCGCAATTTTGAATTTTCTCAAACATATTTCATGTTTTGGGATAAATTAGAAAAATCAAATTATTTTTTAAACAGTATCATCAGCACTGCTAATAGCTCTTGGAATAGTCGCATAATTATGCACTTATTAGACAACCCGATACAAGATGGTGGTCAATGGGACATGTGGGTGAATCTGATTAATAAGTATGGAGTTGTTCCAAAATCTGAAATGCCTGAGACTTATCAATCTAGTCGCTCTATGCGAATGAATAGAATGATAACTAGAAAACTTCGTGAATTTGCAAAGGAACTAAGAGATGCTATAAAAAATAATATAGATGAAGAAAACTTATTTAATATGAAAGATGATATGTTAAATGTGGTCTATAAAATGTTAGTCATTCATCTAGGGGCTCCTCCAAATAAGTTTACATGGCAAATTAGAGACAAGAAGAAAAATTTTCTTCGGTTCGAGAACTTAACTCCTCAAAGTTTTTTTAGTAAACATGTGGGCCTTAACCTTAACGACTTAGTTTGTCTAATTAATTGTCCGATGTCAGATAAATCATATAAAAAAGTCTATAGTGTGGAACATCTTGGAAATGTTATTGAAGGCCAACCAATTAGATATTTAAATACAAAAATTGAAATACTAAAAAAAGCAGCTATTCAATCTATAAAAAATGATGATCCTGTGTGGTTTGGATGTGATGTTGGTAAATATCTGCACCGGTCTCATGGTGTAATGGATACTGATCTATTTGATTTTGATTTATTTTATGATACGCAATTTACAATGGACAAAGCTACACGATTGGAGTATGGCGAAAGCAAAATGACACATGCTATGCTGTTTACTGGTGTGGACCTAGATTTAAATGGCAATCCTGTAAAATGGCGAGTTGAAAATAGTTGGGGTGATCGAAATGGTGAAAAAGGGTTTTATATAATGTCAGATAAATGGTTTGATGAGTTTTTATATGAAGTTGTTGTAGATAAAAAATATTTAGAAGACGAGTATGTAAAATTATACGAAATAGAGGAAGCTCAATTATTGCCTCCTTGGGACCCAATGGGGGCTCTAGCAAAGTAAATTAAATATGGATGCAAAAATATACTGGTTATTGGCGTTCGTAGGACTCTATTGGTCCTATTGTATTTTTTGGGGCATTAAAGGCGCAATTACTTCTAAAACCTCTGAAGATTATTTTGTAGCAGGTAGATCAATAGGAACCTGGGTATTTGTACTTGCAGCAACTGCAACTAGTTTTTCAGGATGGACATTTGTTGGGCATCCGGGGAAAATACTTACAGATGGTCTACCATATGCATTTGCTTCATTTTATGCACTTACAATACCATTTACTGGAGTTCTTTTTTTGAGAAGACAATGGGTGCTTGGAAGAGTTTATAATTATGTAACTCCAGGAGAAATGTATTCTGATTATTACGGCGGTAATTCAATGAGAGCGTTAACAGTATTAGTTGCATTTCTATTTTCTGTCCCATATTTGGGTATTCAACTTCGAGCATCTGGAGCATTATTTAATGTCCTCACTGATGGTTTAATTTCAACTAATTTAGGTATGATATTATTATCTGCAGTAGTAGTTATCTATGTTGCTTCAGGAGGATTAAAATCGGTTGCTTATGTTGACTGTGCTCAAGCAATTTTGTTAGCATTAGGTATAATAGTACTTGGAGTTATTACGATAAAATGGATTGGTGGATGGAATTTATTCACCGAGGGGATTGGCGTTTTAGTTAAAAATGATTTAATAAGTGGTAATCGATTAACATTACAGGGTTTTTCTAGTAGAGTGGCGATGCCGGGTTCTATTCAAATTGTTTCATCAGGTTCAAATGCAGTAGGTGGTATATGGACTGGTATGATGTGTATGACATACATGTTTGCTTTAATGGGCATACAGTCTTCACCGGCATTTTCAATGTGGGCCTATGCAAATAAAACCTCTAAACCCTTTAGATGGCAGCAAGTAGTTGCTTCATCAATCGTTATCGGTATCATTTTATTTACATTTACTATCATTCAAGGGATGGGCGCTGATGTCTTAGTATTAAATGGAATTTTTGAGACAATATCGGATAGTACTTTAGTACCAAAGTTAATTAATCTAATGTCTGAATCAGCACCATGGTTAGTAGGGCTTTTAGCTGTCTGTGCCCTCGCAGCAATGCAAAGCACAGGATCTGCTTATATGTCAACTTTTAGTGCAATGATAACTAGAGACATATATAAAAATTATATTGATGAAGAAGTAACTGAAGATAGACAAAAGTTCATAGGACGTTTATTTGTAGTTGTTGTAGCAGTTGCGGCATTGGTTGTTGCGATAGTTTCTACAGACGCTTTGGTAATGTTAGGCGGTCTTGCGGTAGCTTATGGATTTCAGATGTATCCAGCGCTTTTTGGGAACCTTTATTGTAAATGGATTTCTAAAACAGGGGTTACTATGGGTTTAATTGCTGGACTTTTGGCTGTTACTTTAACAGATAAGATGTCTAGTATATTTCCTTTACCATGGGGAGCTTATCCTCTTACTATACACTCTGCAGGGTGGGGGATATTTTTTAATATAATTTTTACAGGCTTTGGTTCTTATTTTTTCCCAGATAGTGATCAAAAAAATTTAGATAAAGAAAAAAGGCATGCATTTTTATCTGAAGTTGCAGGAGTGCCAGCGTCAAAGAAAAAATTAGTTCCTTTAGCATATTGTCTTGTCATATTTTGGTTCTTATTTGGGTTTGGCCCTTTTGCGATGATTGGCAACACTTTATTTTCCGACCCAAACATACCTGCTACTTGGGCACCATTTAATTTGCCATCAATATGGATATGGCAATTAGTTTTTTTATTTTTCGGAATTTTTGTGATGTGGTTTTTAGCTTTTTATATGGGTTTTTCAAAGCCTATTCCTTCTAAAAAGTTAGAGAATACATTTAATAATTATTTTAAGTAAAGAATAATGACATTTTCTTTCATTCTGCAATAAAGAATAAATATATTTAGACTAATGGATACAAATAAAAAAAATGAAGCTAGTTCGTCATCTCTTGATGACATAGAAAAAAAAATACATGCTAATCAGGTTCTGTATGATCAACTTCATCAGTCCTTAGTTGATGAATCTTTAGCTCAGGCGGATGAAGATGAGAAGAGTTTAGCCAATAGCAAATCTGAAATAGGTACTGAGGAAACTGTTTTTTCTAAATTATCAAATTATTACCAGTCAAATGAATTATTTAGATATGCTATTTGGGGGTTTGGCGCTGTATTTTTTGCAACAACTATTTTAACGATTATTGAGTATCCTCTTTTTAGCGGAAGTGTAAAAGATGATGTTGGCGATGGTTTTATGTTTGGTGGTAGTGAGCCGAACTGGATAGATACATTTTTTCATACTTTTTGGTGGGCAGTAGTAACCTTTACTACTGTAGGGTATGGTGATGTAAGCCCTGAAACACATTTAGGAAAATTTTTAACTATAATTATAATGATTTTAAATCTAGGCATTGTTACAATGCTTACAGGTGCTGTTTCTTCAGTTTTAGTAGCAGCGCGTTTGAAAGGAGATGATAAATTGGACGAAACTAAATTTCATGGACATTTAATCATAGCTGGTTGGAATTCTGCAGTGCAATCAGCGCTTAGATTGGTTGAGGCAAATGAGGATTCTACTTCTGTTGTGATTTTAATTAATGAGACAGAAGAGGAAATAATTAAAAGAGCAATTTCTGGTTTTGATCGATTAGATATAACGCACTTGTCAGAGAATTTTACTCAAGAAGGAGTATTAAAAAAAGCGTATATTGAAGAGTGTGGTACATTTATGATAGTTCCAGATGAATCTGGACTGCTTCCAAACGAAAAGCCCGATGAGGATAAAACAGTTTTAACAGCTCTTACTGCGAAATCCATACTAGAGGACATTCAGGTTGTAGCATATATTTTAGACGAAGAGTACATTTCTCATTTGCATAGAGCAAATGTAAACGAGATAGTCTTTCCTGACGAACACATTCCGCATATGTTAGCCAAGCATGTTACCGATCCGGGTGTCCCACAACTTTTTGATGAACTTATTACACAGGAAAAACAGGATAAAGGCATTCAGGTTGTACCCATTCCAAAAGGATTGGTTGGTTTAACGCACAATAAAGTTTCAGCATATTACAAATTCAAACATAAATGGCTATTGGTAGGATATGCAATTAAGAAAGCTGGATTTAGTCTTGAAGAGCAAATGGGTGAGAGTGGTAGTCCTATTATTAGAGACATGATTAAAGAACAGCTAGATGGTGCAGGAATAAAGTTGTCAAGTGATGAGCATGTAATTGTTGAGATCAACCCTGATGATGAATATGTCATTGATGGGAAACATAAAGCTTTAGTATTGAGGTAAAGATATGGGTGTTAGTGCTAGTCAAATACAAAAAATAAATTATTTTAGTAAAGTTCCAGAAGAATTTTGCTCTCAAATTGCTAAGGCGGTAGTTGAAGAAAATTGTCCTCCTGGCACTGTGCTGCTTAAAGAAGGTGAAGCGGGAGATACAATGCTTTTAATTTTTCAAGGCCAAGTTGAAGTATCTAAAAATATGATGGTTAAAGCTTCTAGCGGGTTTACTATGTCAACTAAGTCAATAATAAGATTAGAAACTACAGACCCTGCGCCATCAAATGACCCTATTACTCAACCAACTGTATCAGTGGTAAAGGCTCCTGCTTTTGGTATAGGAGAATTTTCTTTAGTCCTTGATGACGCTAAGCGAACATCACATGTCACAGCAATGACAGATGTAAAATATGGAATTTTAAGTTTAGAAGATTTCTCAAGGATAGTAGATAAAAACCCTTCAATTGGGGGGCCGGTATATTTTGAGGTAGCAAAGTCCGCAGTGAATAACTTAGCTACTGCAACTCAAGATATATCTAATTTGACTCAGGCATTCTTTTTTGCTTTAACTAAATAATTATTATTTAATAAAAAACGTCCTTCTCCTAGTATTTATTTTTTCTTCAAGTTCGATTATTTTTTCTTTTTCTAACGGCGTCTTTTCTTCTTTAGAGCTCAATTTATCTAATTCTAATCTTAAGAATTGGACATCACGATCAAGTTTTTCGAGACGTCCTTTCATTTGTTTAGACAACATTTTTTTAAAATCATCAATTTTATCGCTATCTGGAGAATAATAAATATTCGTATTTCCTCGATCAGTGTCTTCCCAAAATGTTGGGCCACTAAATTTGATTCTATTATATAGTCCTTCCATTAAGTTCAGATAAGTTTGATTGTCAAAATAAGCAAGGTCATCAAGTACATCTGCAACAATGGTCTCTGCAAAATCAAGGTTTTTAATTTTTATATAATGAAGAGCTAGTCCAATTTGTAATACTCGCACGCCATTATTTACGCTTTGATCTAGATCATCTTTTGGATAATCTGGAGGATTATCAAGTTGTAAAATTTCTTTTAATAAATGTTCCTGCAGCTCGAGGTCCCAATTTTTTTCAGAAATGATGATAGATATCTTTTTTAGTTCAGTAGTTAATACATCTACAATAAAATATAGCGAAGGGTTGTTAGCTGCTTGTTTATAAATTTCATTACTATAGAATTTGAAATAGAAGTATCCCATTTTTAGCAAATCAATTTTATTTTTATCAACATAACCTTGCAAAAGAGTTGAATAGTGGAATGCTAAATTGTATAAATTCCTTGGTTCATTATTTCTGACTGCATGCTTTATTGCAAATCTCATAAATGTATTAAATCTTATATTAATATCCGTAATTAAACTATCTTGTTCGAGTTCTAAGGCTAAAAGCCCTACTGAGCTAATTTCATTAGCGATAAGAGAAGCTAGTTCATATTCTCCGTTCTCCATTTTTCGTATATATGCATTACCCATCATTTTAAAAGATTTTACTTCGTAAAATGTTTTTCTATCTTCTATATCTTTATATTGGTGTTCAACATATGTTCTGAAAGTTGGATTATTTCTAATGGTATCTGTAGCAGTAAAAAATTTTGGATCATAGGAATCCTTGTTCATCATATACACTCTTACTGTATCACCAACCCGTCGAATGATTTCTGTTTGAGCCTCTTTGAATGATATATATTCAAGTAGGTCATCGAATTGATCTATAGTAGACATTAATTGATGCTGATAATGTTCAATAACTCTACTATCATTCATTGTAAGTTGTACGGGCTTTTGCTTTAACCTTTTTATGTCAGCAATATTCAGCGAATAGAGTTTTCTAATTACATTATCTGTTTTTGAATAGAGTAAGATGTAAAATATGTATGGCAATGATAAAACAGAAGATAGGGGAAGGTAAATGTAAGTATTTAACATGACACTAGATAGCCTATCCATTGGTTCAAAATAGTACATAATTATTGTTGAATGAATAGACGCAAGAATTAAAAACCATATGAAGATAAGACTTATCCAATCTCTAACGAACAGGTCCATCAATTTTGGAGTGGATTCTGCTGCTATTGCAATGACAATTATCAATGTACCTAAAACTGTAGCTAATACTCCTCCCCATATTTCGGGTGCAAAAGTGAGGTCTACGGCTCCATGAGCTTCTTTGTTAATATCAAAGAATTGTTCAAGGAATAAAATGACTTGTGGATAAAGCTGATGAAATAAAGAATCGCTTATGAGAATGACTAAAAAAACGATTAGTAAGGAGGCTAGCGATCTGTTTCTATTTATCAGATTCAATGTATTTGCAAAAAATATTGTAATATTACTGTTCATCCTTATGTAAAGTAGTAAAACATTGTTAATGGAAGCTACGATTTTGATATATGTTTTTCAATATTGAAGAAGACTTTCTATCCAGATGTTACTTAATATAATACGTTATAGTGGAATCGGTTTTTATTGCTCTTCACATAAACCGATGATAACTTCCTAATAGCTCTATTGAGTTTAGAGGTTCGTAGACTCAATATAGAGTAGTAATAGTAGTTACGAACTTTAAATGTAAATTAATTCTAACGAGGTAATTATGTCAGATTGGACAAATAGTCACGACTTAGTATATGCATTTGTTTGTGTTTCTTTTTTAGCAGATGGAGATGTTGATGAGTCTGAGAAAGAAGCAATGCGTGGTAACGTAAAAGTTATGCTCCCAGATATGGGAGATGATGAGTATCATCAAGTTGAAAAAGAAGTTATTGATAAATTTATTGCCCTCGGCGATGAAGCTTCTCGTTTTGACCAATATGGTTCTTCACTCAGTGCAATCAAAGAAATGTTTTCTTCTGATGATGATCGTTATAAGGTAATTAAAAACCTTGCTTACATTGCTAGGGCTGATGAATTTATTCACGAAAATGAAATGAAAATGATTGAGCAAGCAGTTAGCGATTTAGATATGGAAGATAAAGTCAGTTTGGTTAAAACTGAATCTACCCTTTTTGTAGATTTTAAAGGGTAATTAAAAAATATATTACGATGCCTGGGTTAATCCCAGGTATCGTTTTTATTAATTTAAATAGGAATACGAATATGTCTGAAAAAAGAACACACAGTGACGATAGACGAAATAACGACCGCAGAAATGCCGATCGAAGATTAAGCAATGTAACAGTTGAAAATGATAGAAGAACTGATGGAGATAGAAGACAAGATGAGCGCCGTTCTGTAAAGGACCGACGCTCATAATATTAATCTCTACTTAACAGTAGACTCTTTCCATTCCTGATAGGAAATTATTTAAAGAAGATAATGCAAGTTCAATAGCTTCTAACGCTTCTTCTTTCTTTTCATCAGTATCACAAACATCGCCAATCAAATCTTTAATAACTTGCCTGTGAATGATATCTGCAGATTGATGCACCTCAAAGAACTTTAATGTGTCCTCACCATTTTTAGCACCGTAATATTTCTTTAAACCGTCAATTTTATTTTCAGCAATTTCAGGGATCATAGATTCATAACAATAAAGAGCACTGAATCCAACATGGTAACGCTCGTCTTTTGATAGTTTCATAAAATTGTCTACCAGCTCTTTTGTTTCTTTTATTGCCACAGTATTTTTTACATCTTTTCTTTTTTTACCCATGCCTTCTGCAAAACGCATCCATAATTCTGGATGATTTTCATCACCACGCTCTTCATCGATTAAGTTTTCTAGAATTTCTTGTCTTACTGATATATCATCACAGTTTGAGTGGATTGATGATAAATATCTAGGGAAAGCAGAAACATGTTTAAAATATTGGGCAGCATATTCTTGAATGGTAGATCGATCTAATTCACCTGCATTCCAAGCTTTATAAAAAGAGTGATTTAGTAAATGATGCTCTTCAATTTTGTTTTCAACTATGTTTAAAAATTCAGTTTTGTTCATACAGTACTCCAAACGTTAAATGATTTAAATTATCCTAGCCATATACCGGCACAGAAAAATAACCCCGTTAGGAAGTGTAATCCAATAGTTCCTGCATTAGCAGGCTGTAATAATCTATTGTCATAATGCTTGTATAATGTTTTTATCGTAAAAATACTGTAAACTGATGTTATTAACGACACAAGGGATAATGTTGGGAAAGTAAGTGGGTTAGTCCAGGATAATGCAATGATGCTAACAAACGCCCCTACGATTAATGCAACGTATCCTATCCTTGCTTTCTCTGGCCCAAAAACAACGACTAAATTATTTTTACCGGTTGCTTTATCACCATCATGGTCAGGAAATTGATTAACGAAAACTATAGCAGCTACTAGAAAGCCTATTGGTATCCCTGCAAATACTGCATCCATGATATGGGTCATGTCACCACTTGTTTGCACAAGAAAACTACCAGCGACCATTAGTGGTCCAAAATTTAAACCAATTAAAAGCTCTCCCATCCCTTTTCTAGATGCAAATCTAAATGGTGGGGCTGTATAAAAAAGACCGGAAAGAAATCCAACGATCCCAAGATACAAAATGTTTATGCCTGCTTTATAAATAAGAGGTATACCAACAATAGCACTTAAAGCAAAAGTTATTATAGCAACATTTAACATACCTTTAGCTGAGATAAGTCCCATTTGAATACTCCTACTTCCTCCTGAAAAAGGCACCATGTAGTTGTAATTTGCTTCATCTGTCCCACTAGTGTGGTCGTAATAGTCATTCGATGTGTTTGTACCTATGTGCAATAAAAATCCGCCTAACATTGTTAAAGTAAAATAAAACCAATCAATACTTACAAATCTACTTGCTACAGCTGCTCCTAAAAGGATTGGGACAATTGTTGCAGTTAAAAACGGTAGTCTCATTATCACCATCCAACTAAATAGCTTTGTTCCAAAACTGATTTTTGGACGGACTTCATCTGCAGACTTATCAGATAGTGGAGAGGTTACACCACAATAGCCGATGTGGTTACCTTCCTTATCTTTGGTGGGTGTAATTTTAATTTTGCAAGGCAATTCGGTTCCATCTTTGTGTAAAAAAACAGTGTTTCCTTCCCAAGCTCCTTTTTCAACGGACTCTGCAAGCCAATTAACTACATGGCCTAATACAATTTGACCAGCACTGAAATCGCTCACCCTACCTTTGCCAATAATTTCTTCTTCTGTGTATCCGAATAATTGCTGCGCACCTTCACTAAACGTTTCAATTTTACCATCAAGGTCGCAGGTTATTACGCTTTTTAAATTTTTACTCATAATATTTATTTCCCTTATCTTTAAAAATATTAAGCTTTTAAATTTAGCTCTCAATATTTTCTTAGAACGAAACATATTTTAATTTTTTTTATGAGTACAATAGCAAAAAGGATAGCTTTTCATACGCTAGGTTGTAAGTTGAATTTTTCGGAGACATCAACACTGTCGAGAGACTCACTTAAGTATGGTTATGAAAATGTTGACTCTAAAGAGTTTGCGGACATATATGTATTTAATACATGCTCAGTTACAGAAAATGCTAATAAAGAAACTCGTAAACTTATCAGAAGAAGTAAGCGTATTAATCCAAACGCATTCATTACTCTTGTAGGGTGTTATGCTCAATTAAAACCAGAAGAATTAACAAATATTGAGGATGTAAATCTTGTTTTAGGCACAGAAGATAAATTTGAATTGCTAAACCATTTAGATCGAATTGATTTTTCTAATGATATTAAATCATCTTATAGTGGACCCATAACAGACGTAAAAACATTTAAGCCATCTTACTCTAGTGACGACCGGACTAGATCTTTTTTGAAAGTACAAGATGGTTGTGACTATAATTGCACTTTCTGTACTATCCCACTAGCGAGAGGTAAAAGTAGAAACGCATCGATTAAAAAGACTGTTAGATTGGCTAAAGACATTTCTAGAACAAATGCGAAAGAAATTGTTTTAACGGGAGTAAACATTGGTGATTTTGGAAAAGGGACACACGAAAATTTTTATGATTTAATTCAACAAATAGATAATAAAGTTGATATTGAAAGAATTAGAATTTCCTCCATTGAACCTAATTTATTAACTGATGAAATAATTGAGTTCTGTTTCTTATCAAAAAAATTTATGCCGCATTTTCACATACCTTTACAATCTGGATCTGACAGGATGTTAAAATCCATGAAGAGAAGATATACAACTAGTCTGTATTCCGATAGAATAAATAAAATAAAAAGTTTTGATCAAGATGCATGTATCGGTGTAGATGTAATTGTTGGATATCCAACGGAGTCCGATGAAGACTTTCTTGAGACTTATAATTTTCTAAAAAGCAATGATGTTTCTTATTTACATGTTTTTACATATTCTGAAAGGGAAAATACAGAGGCCATAGGTATTAGACCTGTAGTGCCTCATAGTGAAAGGTCCAGAAGGTCTAAAATTTTGCATGAACTATCGGACAAGAAAAAGTCTGCCTTTTATGAAAAATCTATTGGAAAAACAAAACCAGTACTGGTTGAGAAAAATAAAAACGGTATGTTATTTGGTTATACTGATAATTATATTAAAACAAGAATTAAAGGACCAGTTTCTTTAGAAAACACTATACAAAACGTACTTATTTCGGACTTTAAAACAAGTTATGTAGAATGTGAGGTGTTGACGACTAGTTAGTGTCTGTTTTTTTTATTTCATATAAAATTTGATCCCAGAATTTTATTCTTGATTTCATAACCTTTTTCCCGCAATCTATGCTTTCTTTCCATTTTTGTTCATCATCTCCACATATCTCTTTAATCATTTTTAATGCTAACGGTGTGTGTTCATCCTCATCAAGACCAATATGCCTGTCAAGATAATAGATGAAAGATTTATATTGGCCAGAAGAGTTGCTTTCAAGATCTTCTACAAGTTCACGGAACATATCGGGGATTATTTCTTCTCTTCCAAGAGTAAAAATTGTTGCGGTAAGATGCGGTTTATTCATGTCCACATATCTAAATGTATCTAAAACAAATTTTTTAGCAGCTTTTGGAGCTCTGCTTTTAATAAGCGAATTTTTTAGGTCTAAACTGTCCAGTTCGGTGAGAAAACTTTCTATCTTTTTTGTGTCGGCACCAGCCTCTTTCATGGCATGATAATACATTTCGAAGTGGCTAAGGTGTTGCCCAAACCTATCAATATCCGATTCTTCTGCAAGAACAATTTCATTTAACAACCTAGACAAGTTGGCATTGGGTTTTGGACGCCAAGGAATTTCTACGCAAGTAAATTCTTTTTGAAGTGACTTCAATACTGACATAAAATCCCATACAGCAAAAACATGGTGCTCCATAAAAATGTGCAGATGTCGTTCAGTTTTGATAGAGCTATATAAAATATGATTTTTTAAGATATTTCTTTCATCTTGCGTCTCATCAAGAATATTAAGTAGGTTATTTTTAAGTAGTTTGAACATCGCTATTTATATTCGTTTATGGTGGGGCATGTACATACAAGATTTCTATCACCATATGCATTATCTATTCTGCTTACAGGTGGCCAATATTTATGAGTTTTTTGATGTTCAGATGGATAAGCCGCTTCATTTCTTGTGTATGGATGATTCCAATTATCTGATGCTATTTGAATTGCTGTATGAGGAGCATTTTTAAGGGGAGATTCACTAAAATTAACACTGTCTTCAATCTCCTTTTTGATAGAAATAAGAGCATCACAAAATTGATCAAGTTCTCTTTTCGATTCACTCTCTGTTGGTTCTATCATCATTGTACCAGGTACTGGCCAGGACATAGTGGGAGCATGATACCCATAATCCATCAATCTTTTTGCGACATCCTCCTCATTAATACCATATTCTTTTTTTATTGGCCTGATGTCGATGATGAATTCGTGCGCATTAAAACTGCCTTTTTCTCTGAAGAGAATATTGTAATAAGGGCTTAATCTTTCAGCCATATAGTTTGCATTTAATATTGCTATTTTTGTTGCTTCTGTTAACCCTTTAGTATTTAGTAATGATATATAAACCCAGGAGATAAGAAGTATACTACTGCTTCCATAGGGTGCTGCTGATACAGGATTAATGGCATTTTCATTCTCGTTCGGAGTATTGTATGAATGCGAGGGCAAAAACTTCGAAAGATGTTCTTTACAGACGATTGGGCCCATGCCAGGCCCGCCACCACCATGAGGTATGCAAAATGTTTTATGAAGATTAATATGCATAACATCTCCACCAAACTCTCCCGGCTTACAGAGTCCAACCATAGCATTTAAATTTGCTCCATCAATATATACTTGCCCGCCATGATCGTGTACTATATCACAAGCTTCTTGAATTTCATTTTCAAAAATTCCATGTGTAGAGGGGTAGGTTAGCATTATGGCAGATAAATTTTCTGAGTGTAACTCTGCTTTTGCTTTTAAATCTTGAATATCAATGTTTCCATTTTGATCGCATGAGATTATCTCAACTGACATACCAGCCATTATCGCGCTTGCAGGATTTGTTCCATGCGCAGATTCTGGGACTAAACAAATATTACGATGTTTTTCATTTCGACTAATATGGTAAGCCCTTATTATTAACAGCCCTGTATACTCTCCCTGTGCTCCTGAATTTGGTTGTAAGGAGCAGTCATCGAAGCCTGTTAATATTGAAAGCCAAGATTTCAAATCATCAAAAATTTTCATATATCCTTCGACCTGCTCAACTGGTACAAAAGGGTGAATATTACTAAACTTTGGCCAAGTTACAGGTACCATTTCTGTCGTAGCATTTAGTTTCATTGTGCAAGACCCTAGAGGAATCATACTTGTATTTAATGATAGATCTTTTGTTTCAAGTTTGTGTATGTATCTAAGCATTTCGGTTTCAGAGTGGAAGGAATTAAAGACGTCGTGTTTTAGATAGTCCGTTTTTCTTAAGCATTTATCATTTAGGGAGTTACTTTGTAGTAGATCAATTTTTTTTACTTCAAATATTTCACAAATTTTAAAAATGTCATCTTCCTTTGTTTCTTCATCAATGGTAACTCCGACACTACCATCATCATATTTTCTAAAGTTAAACTTTGCGTTTTCCGCCAGTGGCTCCCAATTATTTTTTGGTTTGAATCGAATTGTGTCAAAAAATTTTTTGTGAAAAAGGTCAATACCTGATGCTAAAAGTGACTCAGCTAATTGATTACATTGTCTATTTACTGTCTGTGCAATATGTTTAATTTTTTTAGGCCCATTGTAAACAGCGTACATTGAAGACATTATTGCCAAAAGAACTTGAGAAGTGCATATGTTTGATGTCGCTTTTTCTCTTCTAATATGTTGCTCTCTAGTTTGCAAAGCCATTCTCAAAGCTCTATTGCCGTGGCTGTCATTAGATACTCCAATGATTCTACCCGGGATTTTTCTCTTAAATTCATCTGTTGTTGCAAAAAAAGCAGCATGTGGGCCACCATACCCCAAAGGGACTCCAAATCTTTGTGCGTTTCCTACAGCTGCATCTGCGTTCATTTCACCTGGCGTTTTTAGTATGCTAAGAGCCAAAAGATCTGTTGTTAAACAAGTGTATATATTTTTGTTTTTTGCCTCATTTATTAATTCTGTATAATCACAAAGGTTGCCATCTGTATGAGGATATTGTAGTAACATACCAAACTCTGTTCCATCAAAAACAAGTTCTTTCTCATCTTGAATGACTAAAAGAATATCTAATGGTTCTGATCTTGTTTTTAAAACATCAATTGTTTGGGGATGGCAATTTTTTGAAACCAAAAAAGTCTTTTTATCTTTTGACTTAGTTGCATTGAAAAACATTGTCATCGCTTCAGCGGCTGCTGTTCCTTCATCTAATAAAGATGCATTGGCAATGGGCAAGTCTGTAGAGCTTGAGATTAAGGTTTGAAAATTTAATAAAGCTTCTAAACGGCCTTGGCTAATTTCGGCTTGATATGGAGTATATTGAGTGTACCATCCGGGATTTTCAAAAATATTTCTTTTAATTACATTTGGGACAATAGTTCCATAGTAGCCCATTCCAATGAAAGACCTGTATAAGGTATTTTTATTTGCATAACCTTTTAACTTAAATAAAACTTCATCCTCATTAAGATTAATATCGATTAAATCCTCATCAATTTTTGATAAAATATTTGAAGGTATTACTTTTTTTATAAGTTCATCAATAGTGCTAACAGACATAGATTTAAGCATTAGATCAATGTCGGTGTTACTTGGACCAATGTGTCTTTTTAAAAAATTAAAACGGCTTTTTTTCATAATTTATAAAACATTATTTAAAATTTAATTTTAAAGGTTTAAATGAATTCAAATTTATAATCATTATGCTAATGGAATCGCAATATATAATTTTGAAATTAAAATTTCAGATATAGACGTTAATGAGATAAGTTTAGTATAGAATAACTGTTAAAAAATTTTAATTAAGTAGGAACAAATATGTCAATAACGCGACTTGTTGAATTGCAAGATATAGACTCTCAACTTGAAGACCTCAATAGCCTCTTAGGTGATTTGCCTAAAATGGTTGATGAGCTGAATGAAAAAGAAAATAGCTTAAAAGATAGAGTTGAAGCGGATAAGGTAACTTTAAAAGAAATTATTCTCAATAGTAGTAAGTCTGAGAAAGTGAATTCTGACATTCAGGAAAAAATAAATAAATTAACAGACCAGTTATTTCTTGTTACAAATAACAAACAGTATGATGCTCTAACCAATGAAATTGAACACCTAAAAGAACAAAAAAAAGAAAACGAAGAACTTTTAATTTCAAATTTAGAAGAAAAAGAAACTCTGGAAAAAAATATAAACAAAAATGAAGCGTCACTAGAAGAGTTGAAAACTGATCTTGATGTTAGGCGTAATAAGCTAGATGAGGCATTATCGGAGACCGCTGATGAAAAAGCAGCTTTAGAAAATTCCAGGAAAAAACAAGTAACAGAAATTGATGATAATACGATGCAGGTATATAATAAAGTCATATCTGCAAGGTCTGGTATTGCTGTCGTTCCGCTTTCAGGAAATTCTTGTGGAGGTTGTGGCGCAGCTCTACCTTTGCAAATGGTATCTGAAATCAGAGCAGGCGATCTTCATAACTGCCAAAGTTGTGGTAGATTTGTTTATAATAAGAAAAATTAATTTATTGAGCTAGTTGGATGATTGCTCTATTAAAATTAATTTTTAATAGAGAGGAAAGTCCGGGCACCGCAGAACATAGAGCCTTTTAACGAAAGGAATCCGTGAGGATATGGAAAGTGCAGCAGAAAATAAACCGCCTGTTTTCAGGTAAGGGTGAAAAGGTGGTGTAAGAGACCACCAGTCTTTCTTTAAAGAGATTGAGCTTGTAAACCCCTCTAGGTGCAAGGTCGAATAGTTTCAGAGATGTTGTTCGCATTGTTTGATGAATGGGTAGATCGCTTCAGCATAATGGCAACATTATGCGCAGATAAATAATCATCTATCCTCTTTAGAGGTGGACAGGACTCGGCTTATAGACTAGCTCAAAAATATACGATAACGGAATTATCTACATGGGAAAAGAAAACCTATCATCTTCTTTTTTATCTAAAGAAGTAAAATTTTTTCAACAAAACTTAAAACAGATTGGAATTATCTTTTCATTAGTTATATTGATCTCATTATTATTTCCTGGCGGTGAAGCTTTGAAATATTCTTATAAAATTAATGATGTCACTAGGGAACCAATCATTGCTCCTTACACGTTCCCGATTCTGAAAACAGAGAAAGATTATGATGAAGATAAAAAAGCAGAGAAAAAATCAGTAGCATATATTTTCAACAGGAATCAAGAGATTGCAAATATTCAACTAAAAATTATTGATGAATTTTTTGAAACTGTGAATGAATACAGATTGGCAAAGTGGAGATTTAGTCAATCAAAACAACTATATTATGAGCGTAAGTACCATCCTACTGCGGAAAAAGCAAAAAATGAATTTTTTGCTGACAGTACTAGCTTAGTTATGGTTTCCAATGATTTTAAAAATAATTATCCATTTACAGTTTTAAAAGATTCTTCATGGAATAAATATTTAACTACAGATGATGAGCCTAGGAAAATAAGAGACTGGATTTCTCATAAAAACATAGTGAAACAAATATGCAAAAATAGGTGGTCAGAAGGAATTTATGAAATCCCATTAGATAGTATCCTAAGTGATAAAGTAAAAATTAATCAAGGCGAAGTTCCAATTATCACAAAAAAATCTGATTTTAATAGTTTAGAGCTAGCCTGGATCAAATCTAAAGAAGAGTATATAAGCAAAGTCTTAACTGAAAGTATTTTCTTTGACATTGGGTATGACATTATTGTTGAGCACTTGGTTCCAAATCTTGCATATGATAGGCAATTAACTGAGTCAAATCAAAGACTGAGTATTCAGCAAGTACCAAGAAGTAAGGGAGTTGTTTTAGAAAATGAGTTAATTGTTGATGCAAACATTAGGATTACAGAGGACGTAATTCAGAAGTTAAACTCTCTCTCTGCTTCTATTGATAGTATGAATGAGGGTAGACCTGTAGATAATGTATGGAGCTATTTAGGGCGAGTGATTTTATTATCAGTAGTTGTCTCCCTGTTCTTTACCTTTTTATACATGTATAGAATAGATGTTTTTTCAGATTGGAAGATGATTTTATTGATGTCAATCATAATGCTCTTTCAAATGCTATTAGCCTCATTAATTATTAATTATTTTCAATTTTCTGAATACTTAGTTCCTATATCTGTAGGTGCACTAACACTTACAATTTTGTTTGATGCTAGAATTGGCTTTATGTCAACAGTTGCAGTGTCAATTTTAGTAGGGTTAATGATGGGACAAAATATTGATTTTGTTATTTCCTCGCTATTTATATCAACTGTAGGGGTATATAACATTCGTGAACTAAGGAAAAGAAGTCAATTATTCACAACAATGTTTGCTCTGATAGCAGCGAGTATTGTCGTTATAATTGCTATTGGGCTATTTAAAGAACAATCTTGGGCTAAAATCATCCTCGATTTGCAGATTTTAACATTAAATAGTTTTTTAGCACCAATCATTACCTATGGATTAATTGGATTGACAGAAATGGTTTTTGAAGTAACCACGGATTTAACATTAATTGAATTACTTGATTATGATAGGCCTTTACTTAAAAGAGCACAAAGAGAAACGAATGGTACATTTAATCATAGTATTGTTGTTGGTAATCTAGCTGAAGCATGTGCGACAGCTATTGGAGCACATTCTCTTTTATGCAGGGTTGGGGCTTATTATCATGACATTGGTAAAATGATTAAAGCTGATTATTTTATTGAAAATCAGTATGCCTCGGATAATAAGCATGATGCAATAAAGCCAACAATGAGTGCAAAAATAATTAGAAGTCATGTCAACAATGGTTTACAATTAGCTAGGGAGTATGGTTTACCTAAAATCGTTTCAGATTTTATTCCAATGCATCATGGAACTACTAGAGTTGAATATTTTTATCGTCAAGCTCTAGAGGCAGTTGGAGGTGATGAGTCAAAAATTGATGAAAGTCAATTTCGATATCCTGGCCCTAAGCCAAATACAAAAGAAACAGGTATATTAATGATATGCGAAGCAATTGAAGCTGCTGTTCGCTCTATAAAAAATCCTGATATTATGAAAATTGAGAATATGATAGATAAGATCATAAAGCAAAGAATTGATGATGGGCAGTTAAGTGAATGTCCATTAACACTTGATGAGCTTAATAAAATCAAGGGTACTGTAGATGGGAATACCGGTATGCTTCACGTGCTTAGAGGAATTTATCACATACGTATTGAATACCCTGATGATAAATAGTCTATATTTATTCTTATGATGAACGTTAATGTATTTATAGATAAAGAATATGAAAAATTAAACGAATCTCTTTGCAAGTCAATAATTGAAAAAGTTTTAACTCATTACAAATATACGTCTTATGATGTTAATGTCATTTTTACATCAGATATACACTTAAGTGATTTAAAAAAAGAGTTTTTTTCTAAGGATCAATGGACAGATGTAATTGCTTTCCCCCTACAAAGAGACTCTAAGTTTATAGAAGGTGAAATATACATAAGCATACCTACAGCCAAAAAAAATGCTAACTTATTTAAAGAACCATATAAAAAAGAATTAGGAAGGTTAATTATTCACGGTTTATTGCATTTGTTAGGTATTGAGGACAAGTCTATAGAGCAAAAAAAGAAGATGACTATACTTGAAGAAAAATTCTTAGAGGATGAATTATGGCGAGGGTTAATTGAAAAATCATAAAATTAATACGCAATTGTTTCAGGAATTAAATGATATAGTAAATAAACTAAGAAAACCTGGCGGGTGTGATTGGGATAGAGCTCAAACTGCAAATACATTAATTCCATATTTCATCGAAGAGGTATATGAATTGATAGATGGAATAGATAAAAAAGATTCTAACAATATTAAAGAAGAACTAGGTGATGTTTTATTACATATTATTTTTCAGTCTCAAATCGCTTTAGAAAAAAATTTTTTTACAATCAATGATGTTATTGATGGTATAAACGAAAAATTGATTAAAAGGCACCCGAAAGTTTTTAACCAATCTAAGTCTCAAAATGATGTAAAGGATGAACAAAATTGGGAAAAAGAAAAACAAAAAAACAAAAATAGAAAATCAAGGATTGATGGGGTGCCGAAAATTTTACCTTCAATATTATCAGCACAAAGGATTCAAGAAAAAGCTTCAACCGTAGGTTTTGATTGGTCTAGCGTTAATCAGGTGTGGAAAAAATTAGAAGAAGAACTATTAGAGGTTAGAGCGGCTCAAAAAGAAAATGATTACAATAGGATTGAAGAAGAGCTAGGTGATTTAATTTTCTCAGTTGTAAATCTTTGCAGATTTTTAAATGTTTCAGCAGAAAATGCATTAAGGAAAGCCAATAAAAAATTCAAAAAGCGATTTAATTTGCTAGAAGACCATGTATCAAAATCAGGGAGAGAAATAGAAGATTTTTCTATTAATGAATTAAATGAAATTTGGGATTTAATTAAGAAAGGTTAGTTATTCACACCATTGATTATCACTGATAAGTTTCTTTTGGTGATATTATTTCGGTGTTCACATAAAAATATTCCTTGCCAGGTGCCTAGATCAAGAGCTCCTCTTTTTATTGGAATAGAAATAGAATTACCAAGAATTGACGATTTAAGATGCGCAGGCATATCGTCATCACCCTCAAAAGTGTGCTCATAGTACGGATCTTTCTCTGGTACCATTTTATTAAAATAATACTCAAAGTCATTCCTGACACTTTTATCTGCATTTTCATTAATTGTTAGTGATGCCGAAGTATGTTTTATAAATAAATTAAGTATTCCAATACGAAAATCATTTATTTCAGGAATTTTTTTTTCAATTTCATATGTAATTAAGTGAAATCCTCTACATTTATTTATGATCACAATATTTTTTTCTATCCACATATCTAAATTATGTTTTTTTCTCTTTTTTTCTTGCTGCTGGGAAAAGAATATTATTTAGTATAAGTCTATACCCAGGAGAATTTCTATGCAATGACAAGTCCGTTGGAGGATCACCTACAAAATGCTGATAATCTTCAGGATCATGACCGCCATAAAATGTGTATGTTCCTTTTCCATAGTTACCGTGGATATACTTAGCCTGGTTTGAACTTGGATCTTCACCCATAATAATTACATGGCTTTTTATCATGTTTTTATTAAAACCCGTTGTTTGCCCCATAAATCCCTTAACAACTGGAACGTGGTTTTGTGTTAACATAGTTGGCACGGGGTCATATTTTGCGGAAAATTCAAATAAAGAAAAATAATCTGCTTCAGCACCTCTTGTCACTGGGTTATGGCTTGGAGGGAAATCTATGTCTGAGAATTCATAGATCATTGGATCTGGGTATATTGAAAAGTCTTTAAAGGCCAATGTTTTTTGATAGTCAATTTTTTTAGATAGGTTTTTTTCAACTGGAGTACCATCAAAAACACTGTGAACTCCATCAATGCCTTCCAATGATAATGCAATGTCATAAGAATCTGTTGCTGAACACATTGCGAATAAAAATCCGCCGTTACCAATATAATTTTTAATAATCCTTGAAATTGCTTTTTTTTCTTCATGCACGCTAACCATTCCATATTTTTTTGCTAACGATTCAAACTTATTTTTTTGTTCAATGTACCAAGGAGCATTGTGATAGTTTCGGTAAAATTTACCATATTGTCCTGTGAAATCTTCATGATGGAGATGAAGCCAGTCAAATTTTTCTAAGCCATTATTTAATACTTCTTCATCCCATAGTGTTTCATAATCTACCTCTGCATATGTTAATGCTAATGTTACAGCATCATCCCATGGTTGTTTATTGGGAGGGGTATAAATTGCAATCTTAGGAGCTTTTTCTAATAGGACGATGTCCATATTGTTTTTTTCTATTGCTGAATAGATACTAAGTACCTCCTCAGTTATTTCTATAAACGTAACACCCCTTATTTTACACTCCGCTTTAATTGAGGATTGGCTATCAATCAAAAAGGCACCCCCTTGAAAATTTAAAAGCCATTCTACATTAATATTTCTTTTTAGTGCGTAATATGCAATCCCATAAGATTTTAAATGATCGTTTTGTGTTTGATCCATTGGGATTAACAATTTCTGAGCGTAGGCAATATTTAATACAAATGAAAAAATAATTATTTTTATGATAAGGTTAAATTTTTTCATTATCTTTTAACTTTCGGAGGTGATATCTAATTGGTTCTGAAAAAATTGATTCTGGATAATCATTAATGATACGAAAATAAAATTCAGATGCTTTAGATGAATCATTATAAAACCGCTCATGAATTTGGCCAGACATTATTATGCCTTTATCAGCGAATATTGTACCCTCTAGCAAATTTAATTCGGATAAGGCTTCATTATATTTTTTTAATCTTTTTAAGATAATTGCTTTTCGCAATGATAATAATGGAGAAATAATTTTATTATTATTGCTTGATTTAATGTGGGCTAAAAGTTGATTTGCTTCAACAACTTTTCTTTGTTTTAAAAGTGATTCAGATTTTAAAAAAGCGATGAATCCCTCTTTGCCTTTTTCATCTGCATTAGTATAGAAATGGTTAATGAAATCCCTTAACTCCATTAAATCATTGAAATATATGTTATCTGGCAAAATAGTTTTAAATGATTCATTAATTAAAAAAAGCGATGTATCGGGATTTCCAGAAAATAAATGCATTTCAATTAGTTTGTTTTTTATTTCAGGGGTGATGTGAATATTGTAGGTAGAATCTAAAAATTTAATTGATGAATTAAAATCCGCTTTAGATTTGAACACGTCAGCAATTCTAAGTATGTTTTTTTCTTTTAAGGTTTTTGAAGGTGATTTATTTAATGAAGATTTATATAAAAAGAGAGCATTGTCAAAATCTTCTATTATTCTATAATGAATTTCAGCCAATCTAAACTCGGCTTCGGCAACAATAGCTGATTCAGGTATAGTAGCTAATACAGAATCATATATTGATAGGCTAGACGATAGATTTTCTGAAGAAATATTTGTAGAGAGCTGAGAAGCATCTTTAAAAAAAATATTATCATTATAAAAATATGGTACTAAATCATTGTTTTCTACAGGAAATATTTGGTCTTCAAATGTTTTAGCTAAACCTAATAATACTTCTCCGTATTGATAATCCTTTAAATCTTCTCTTAACATATATTGATAAGCTTTAATTGCATGAGAGTATGCTTTCTCTTTTCTTAAACTATTGCAAAAGCTAAGCCATTTTTTTGCATTGAACATCTCATTATCACTCAATTCATGTAGAGCCTCATATGATTTTTTGAATTCACGATGCTTGAAATAATGATCAGATAGGATAGGTAAAATTTTATTTGGATGTTTAATACTATTTTCAAGAAGTTTCATTTCAATGACATTTTTCGAGTCAATATCATCGCTCATTATTAGAATTTTTCTAGATACAGAAGAACTTGCACCTGGGTTATCTAAAAGTGATAACAAGTATTCATCCATTGCATCCTTATATTGTTTTCTTTTATGATAGTAATTACCTAATTCTGTGGATAAAAAGCTTTCATTAAAAATAAGCCTCCCATTTTCAATCATTTGAAATAATTCTTTATCTAGACTATGTTTATTATAAATTGAAAACAGTAATCTGTAATAAGATCTATTTTTTTTAAACGTTGACAAACCTTCTTTCCAAGTTCTCTTTGCTTCTTCAACATTCTCATCTAAAAAATAAAACTCTCCTAATTCAACATTAAGTTGAATATCATTAGGGTTTCGAGATATTTGATATATTAAAAAATTAATTCCTTCCTTATACCTTTGGCTTTTTTTGTACAATGCTTTTAAACTTCTAATTGTTTGATAATTATTAGGGTCTTTATTTAATACATCATTATATATAGATATAGCCTCATCCCAATTTTTCTGTATCTCATGCATTTTAGCAGTTCTCAGAAAACCATTATATTGACCAAAAACTGTACAAGACAAAGATATAAAAAAAATTATTTTACTAATTTGTGTTTTCATTTTTTTGCTCTGCATTTTTCATTTGAGTCATAGCATTGAAATATCGTTTAATCATGGTCTGATATTCTTTGGAGTAACCAGAATTTAAGGATCTATTCAAGGCATCTAACGCAAGGCTTTGTCTTTGTCCTAAATCTTCTGGGAGCCCGCTTGATGGAGAGTAGATTGTAGATTCATTGCTCGAGTATGACTTTCTTTCTTCTTTATACCCTCGCTGAGATAAAGAAGTTTGACTATCAAGCATTCTTGATAAAATTCTACGCTGTTTATTTTTTGTATTTCTTGTGTAGTTCGATTTTGATAAATCAGAAATAACATCTTTTATATCTTTGGAAATCCCTTTTAAATCGCCTTGCCCATGCTTATTTGCTGATTGTTGCATCTCTTTCATTAGTTTTTGAAGTGATTGTTGAATATTTTTTTGACCTTGTAACATAGATTGTAATAACTGTTGTTTCGCTGCTTCAGACATTTTTCCAAAGTTTAGGTTCATTCCTTTTTGGTTAAGTCCTTGTTGTTGTCCAGCCATTTGCTGCATCATTTTCAAAAACTGCTCAAACCCGCTCGCTGAACCTGATGATTGCATTTGTTGAATACTTTGATACAATTTTATTGCTGTTGTGTTCAGGGCCTCCATAGCAAGATTCTGATTTTTTACAGCACTTTGAATATTTCTATTTGTTAAGTCAGATTTGGATTGTTCAATTGAATTATTTGCTGCTCCAACTGCCTTACCAATTTCAGGCGTAACCGAAAAAGTCTCCTTAGAAAGTTCAATCATTAATTTTGTGGTTTGCCGTAGTTGGTCTTGAACTAATTGTTGGTTATATGCCATTATCTTTAATTGTGAAGAATTTCTCGAAAGGGATGAAGTACTTTCTTTTAATCTCTCTTGCTCTTTTGATATAAATAAATAGTCTCTCATTATTTTTTCTAATTTTGCTGCCATTTCGGAAACTGTTTCATTTTGAAATTGATTTTGAATCATTGAAAATGAATTTTGCAAATTATGCAGACCATTTAAAGCATCTTTACTCGATGATTTTGCTTTATTGTTTTTACTCTTTTGAAGATTTGAAATCGTAGTTTTAATATCATTTATTGTATTTTTGAATTCTTCATTAGACGCTAGTTCATTTAATTCCGATGCTGAATTTTCACTAAAAGGTTCTATTAGCTCAGAAGCTTGTTCCATTTCTTTATTCAATTGAGTTAATTCTTCAAGTAGTCTTTGCTCTTCTTGGGCAATTCTTTGCCCATCATTCATCTTGCCTTCGTTTTCAATATTATTAATGTCATCGTCAAGTTTATCTTTTTGCTGAACTAATTTCTCTATTCTATTCTTTAATTCATCTAGTTTTTGTTCTGCTTTGAGTCTCTTAAAAATATCGATATATCTGTCTAGTTCAGATTCAATTTCTTCTAAATTATTTGCCATTTGCTCTAATGATTTTTGTAATGACTCTAAGTTTATATCTTCTAATGAATTTTGAAGTTCATTTAAATCATCCATTATATTTTCAGGCAGTATTTCATTAATTAGGTTTGACAGCTCTTTGAATTTTTCAGCTAGGTCTGGCAAAAATAAATTATGCTTTTCACTTTCTTCTAATAAGGTCTCCATAGCATTTGAAATATCTTTAATTTTATTTAGTTCTTCTTTAGCATTTTCTACCAATTCTTTAATTTTTTGCTGATCTTCCCATTTTAATTCATCCTCTGCTTTTAAAACGTTCAATTCCATATCTTCGATTTGGCTTTTTAAGTTTACCAGCTCATCGATACTTTCACTGAATTTTTCTTCAATGTTTTCTTCTTTGTTTTCTATCTCTTCATATAAATCTGCCAACGATGGTACTCTTGCTATAAGCTTATTACTTATAGTTTTTTTTGGCCCTGAAATAATATCATTGTCAGTTAATTCAAGATGATAATGAACCTCGTCATCTGGCATAAGCATTAATTCAGACAGGTTCCATGGAGTTTTGATATTCTGGTGTGATGTGTCTTTTATGATATCGGGTATGATGAACATGGATATATAAGGTTCAACATTTAAATATTTAGGTCTAATAATCTCATAGGCCAGCTGCAGGTTATCAAAGCCATAATCGTCTTCAATGTCAATATCAAAACCAATAATTTGATTGTTGCCTAGTGTAATAACAGGAGCTGGGTCAGTAATTTTGATTATTGGGTAGTGGTCAGTGATGACATTTATTTTGTATGGTATTGGGTCACGGTTTGTTATGCCTCTTGGATCAACTAAATGAATAGAAAACTCTCCATCAGCTTTTATTTTAAAACTTCCACTACCTTTATAGCCCATTGTATTTAGGTATTGTATTGAATCATTTTGTTTAATAAAGCTGGATTTCAGTTTCCTATTACTCATCAAGTTGATTTTTACTTCCGAGCCTTTTAGCCCCTGGACAGCTGCTATGCTTCCATCGAGCTTTTCGGATGGTAATCTTGAATATGATGGAGGTATAATTACCATTTCAAACTCTTCTAGTTTTGGTCTATCAGTAACAAAAATTGTATCAGGGGTTGATACAACTATTTTCCATGCCTCATAAAAATGCTTTGCATTAACGAAAGCATTATATTCATAATCTTGAAATAATGCTGGTAATTTAAATTGATAAAACCCATTTACATCCCTACCAGATTTCAACACTATTCGCATTGAATCTCGTTTACTAGTTGATTCTTGAGTAGGTGATAAAATTAAATTTACAGTATCTGGATTTGCGTCTTCTGACATTATTGTGATTGATGATTCCTCTCCACCTAGAATATGATGGTTTTTAGTTAAATTGTATAATTTAAAAGGTTTTGGCGCATGGAATTTTTGATTATAGTGTTTCCATCTATAAAATGCATTACTACTTTGTTTTGAAAAAACTGATAAGAAGATTATGGATAGAAGCATAATTATTGATGTTGCCATCTTAACATTAATTATTGGTTTTTTATCTACAAGTTCCTTGGGGTTGTGGCGTTCTATTTTTTTTGCGATACTTTGAGTAAAGTTATCAGCTAATTCACTTGATTGATTTTTGTTTTTTGCATTTTCAATTTGAAGTGCGTTCAAAGCTGTGTCTTTGTTATTTGGGAAGATGCTTTTACCTATAATTCTAGCAAGACTCCAACCAGAGTATTTATCAAAATACTCTTTATCTACTAAAAGTAAGAAAGCTATTACAAATATAATTTTTAGAAAGACTAATCCAGATACACTTAAAATGGTCAGTTTTTTTACTTTTGGAGTGAAGTAAAATATTGCTTCAAGGAGTAATAGAGATACTATGATTACAACAAAGGAAATGATGAACAGAAATAATATTCGTAATAAATCTGTTTTAACTTTTTCTACTTTTAATGATTTTATATAATGAGAAATTTTCATTTTATTGTGTTAGTGCAAAATAAATGATATTAACACCCATTTTTAAAGCTTTTTCTCTTGATTCCCACGGATTGTTATGAACTGCTTCATCTTCCCATCCATCCCCTAAGTCTGTTTCATATGTATAAAGGACAACTAAAATATCTTTTTCAAAGATTCCAAATGCTTGAGGAGGTTTGTTGTCATGCTCATGAATTTTAGGTAGGCCATTTTCAAATTGATAATACGATGAGAAAACAGGGTGGTCATGCGGCAATTCAACTAAGTCTTTGTTTGGAAAAACTTTTTTCATTTCTCTTCTAAAAGATGCATCCATACCATAATTATCATCTGCATGTAAAAAACCTCCATTTTGCAATATAGTTCTTAAAGAAATTACTTCATCATCAGAAAGATTAATATTACCATGCCCAGTCATGTATAAGTAAGGAAAATGATGAGCGTTATTATCTGTGAGTTTAATTCTAACTTCATTACCTGCCTGTTTCATTGATGTATGATCTTTAAGATATTGTAATAAGTTAGGCAAGCTACTAGGGTCAGAGTACCAGTCACCACCACCGCCATATTGAATTCTGGCAATGTTAAAATTTTGTGAAAGTAGAATGTTGACGAGAATGAGAGTATTGGTAAAGTATTTTTTATACATAATAAAATAGGTTGAAATTTAGCCTTATAATATACCTAGTCTCTCATTGTAAATGATATATGAATACTTAAATTTGTGTCGATGATTAAACAAAAAATATTTATTTGGATATTTTTAGTTCTACTCAATGCAATGGAATTAGAATCTCAAACTTTGGGGAATACAGAGCCTAAAAAAATATTGTGGGGACTGATTAAAATTCCAAACGATGATAATTCTCAAAAAGAACCAATTTATGATAGAATATTCCGGAGCAGAGAATTTGCTACTCCTATTAATTATATGCCGATAGAAATCCGTTATGGTATTGGTGTTAATGGGAAATTATCTGGTAGTACTTCATCCCCTTCAGCTACTGATTTAGATAATTGGATCTGGTTCGACAATGAAGTAGAACCTTTGGATCAAAATATTGAAAATTTATTTGGGACCTCATTAGATATTGATATAGGAATGATAAATATCCCAAACCTTATCATGAAAACAAGCTGGATGAATGTATTAACTGGATTAAACTATAGATCTAGTTCAATTATTTCGCCGAAAGAAGTTCCTCCAAATTGGAAAACTGGTACAGTTTTAGAAACAAATAAAATTAAATTTAAGCCAGAGGTGCGTGAATATCTAATCACAAACTCTCTTCAGTGGCAACCGTTTAATAGTTGGTATTTGAATTTTAGATACGGCTATGGCCTGGCATTTTCAAAGTTTTATTTTGATGATGATTTAGAGTCTATAAATGACTTTCCGAAAGGGACTGGGACTTCAATGAATGTTGGGCTCGGGTTTCGTTATATAATTGATCCTGGCAAAGCAAATCGTTTTTCGATCGGGGTAGATTTGAGACATTCTTATACCAAAATAAATAATATTGACGATCCTAATGATTTAACTCCAGTGAATAGGTTCGACCTTGCTAATTATGGAATATATCTTTCCCTTTCGACTTTTTATGGTGGGAAGAAGACGATCGGAGATGAAGCTAAAGATATTTATTATGAAAGTGATTATTTAACTGCAAAAAGTAAGTTCACTGATTTCATTAACGATTATCCGACGCACTCAAATAAATATAGGGCATTAGAATTCATTGAGGAGTGTAACAGGAGAATACCATATCAGATTATGGAGGAAGGTTTGTATTTTGATGATGTTGGTGATTCTGAAAAGGCGCTCGAAAAATATATCAAAGCCAGGTCCAGAGTAATGACAAATGATACATTAATTTTAGAATCATTGAACTTTCGAATTAATGAAATTGCTAGGAAGTGGCTTAATTCAGCTGAGCTATTATTAGACAGGGGTTTTTACAAAGATGCATTGGATTTAGTAAATAAGGTATCATCATTTTATAGTGTCGAAGATAAATTAATAAATAAGTTTAAATCGTATGTAGTTCTTGAAGAGGGTAAAAAATTACAATCCATATTAATACTTGGGAAGGCTATGGAAAAATATTCAGAAGCATTGAAATTAAATACAGGCCTAGAATCTAATGTACAAGCATTACAATATCAGGCAGGTATACAATTAGTTGAATTGGCAAACAAAGTTGATGCTTTTGATGAAGTTAATTTAGCTGTACAATCTTTGGAAGAAGCAAAAATATTATCATCTTCCATTGGCTCGAGCAACGAGCAATTATTAAAAGACTTACAAGAGAGGCTTAATAGTTATAGTAATTATAAAACTAATATGATAATTGATTATGAAATGTCAAAAGCAAGATATTTACAAGCAATAGCCCGATCTCCACGTTTGACCATTGGAATGACCTTGCCTTTAATAGAAGAATTGCTTGGCAAGCCTCATGAAATAATTACCTCTAAAGCAACTAATCAAAGAGAACAACTTTGGGTGTATTTTTTAAAAGATAAAAAGCTAGAACTATCTTTTAAAGATTTCATCTTATTTAAGATCGAAGAGATTTAGTTTAAATTGGAAAACATTGTTCATTGTATACTGTGAACTAATCTAGGTAGTTTAAGTCAGATGAAAATATTTAATTATATTATATTAGTTTCTTTCTGTTTTTGTTTTCTGAATGCACAATCTTCCCAGAGAGATTATAATGAAGAATTGCGTTATCAAAACGATGCCATTAATAAGATGAAAAAAGAGATTGAAGAATTAAGCTCAAAATTAAGAAAGGCAAATATTAATGAAACAACTACATCAAAAAGAATTACAAACCTAGATGAAGAAATTGCCCTAGTAAATAAACTTATTCAATCTTTGAAAAAAGAAGAAACTTCAAATAGAAATAAGGTCAATGTTTTAAAAGATAGAATTAAAACAAAAGAAGATGAATTAGAATTACTTCGAACACGCTATGAACAAAGAATAGTTAATACATACCAAAAAGGACGAGTTTCTGACTTAGAAAAAGTTTTATCCTCGACTTCTTGGCGGCAAGCTGTTTATAGAACTCAATATTTGAAAATCATTTCTTCCATCGAGCAAAAAATGACTAAAGATATTGAAAATATATTATTAGCAATAAATAAAGATAAGCTCAAGCTTGAGTCGCTTTTAAGACAAAGTATTTCTTTAAAAAGAGACAAACAAAAGCAAATGACCTCATTACGTAAAATGAGAATTAAAAGAGAAAAAGAACTTAATAGGATCAGGCAGGATAAATCTGCTTTGGCAAATTACATGCAAGAAAAATCTGCTGGGGTTAAGCAATTGGAATCTATTATAAAAAAAGTGCTTGAAGATAAAGCCAGATCTGAAAGAGAAGAAAGAATAAGGCAGCAACAACAAGCTTTAAAAACAAAAGAATTTAATCTATTAAAAGGTCAATTACCCTGGCCCACTGAAGGAAGGGTAATTTCAAAGTTTGGCAAGCAGTGGAATTCTCGTTTGAAGACAACTACTGATAACCCAGGTATTGATATTAAGGGTCAGCCTGGATCTCCAATAAGATCTACAATGAGTGGGGTTGTAACAACTATTACGTATATAAGAGGATATGGCACAACAGTTATAATAGATCATGGTGGTGGTTTTTATACAGTTTATAGTCATGTAACTAATATTCAAACGCAGGTTGACAGTGAAGTTAGGTCTGGAGATGTGATAGCCTATATGGGAGACTCAGGGTCAGTCAATGGATCAAAATTACATTTTGAGGTATGGGGTAAAGGGCAAAAACTTGATCCTGAAAAATGGTTAATTAAAAAATAGTTAGATGGTTAGTGACTTAATAGGCGCTCAAGCCCATACTTGGGATAAATTATCTAGTATATCGAGGTCAAAAAAAATTGGTAGTGCATATTTATTTTCTGGACCTGTTGGGTCAGGTAAGGAAGGTCTTGCCCTCAAATTTGCACAATTAATTAATTGTAAATCTGGGTCTAGTGAGTTTTGTGATGGGTGTGATTCTTGTTTAAAATTTCAAACATTACAACATGAACAATTAAATCTTATAATTCCTCTACCTGCTCCAAAAAGCTCAAGTAATACAGATATCATTCCAAAAGAATATTTTGAAGCTTTAAATAATAAGTCTAAAGATTTATTTTATAAAATGGCACTCCCTAAAGCGAATAGAATACTCATTCAATCAATAAGAGATTTAAAAAAAAAGTTATATTTTAAGTCTGAAAAAGAAAGTGGTAGAAAATTTGTATTAATCTTTGATGCTGAAAAATTATGTTCTGGGCAAGGTGAATCAGGAAATGCTTTGCTTAAATTACTTGAAGAACCGCCTGGAGAAACGACATTTATTTTGGTTACTGATCATAAAAAGTTGCTTTTTGAAACTATTATTTCAAGGTGTCAAAACATTGATATTCCTTGTTTAAATGACGCTTATATATATGATTGGCTAATTGAAAAACAATTAAGTGAGGTGGACGCAGATATTTTAGTTAAAATAAGTAGAGGTAATATTCATAATGCTCGAATGTTATCATCTCAGTCAATTGAAGATATAATGAACACAATTGAAAAATTAACTACTACTGTTATCGGTAAAGATCCTCAAAAATGGCGTAATTTTACCTCTCATTATAGTCGCGTTTTTAATGCAAGCCAGTTAGATTTTGATCGCCAATTGAATCTTATAATAATTTGGTTGCAAGGCGCGAATAAATTAAGACAAAATTTAGTTAGTGGGTTTGAAAGAACAGGGTTGCATAGTAGAATGATCTCATTCAATGAAAAATTTCCCAATGCTAATATTTACAAAATTATTTTATGTATTGAAGAAGTGAAATCACTAGCTCGTCAAAATTTATATATGCCATTAATTTTATTAAACATGCTATTAGACATTCAAGAACTTATTTATGAATAAAACATTTTATATCACTACTCCAATTTATTACGTGAACGATATTCCTCATATTGGGCATGCATATACAACAATACTTGCTGATGTTTTAAGTAGGTACCAAAAGCAAATTGGGAATGACAGCTTTTTTTTAACCGGGGTTGATGAACACGGACAGAAAGTTCAAGAGGCTGCAAAAAAAAGAGGAGTGAATCCCTTGCAGCATTGTGATGAAATGGCAAAACGTTTTACTTCTCTTTGGCAGGAATTGCATATATCTAATGATGACTTCATTCGAACCACGGAGCAAAGACATCAGAAAGTTGTGAAAAAAATATTAAATATAGTTAATGATGCTGGTGATATATATGCAGATGAGTATGAAGGTCTTTATTCAATTTCTGAGGAAAGATTTATTACAGAAAAAGAATCAGAGAGCGGTCAATTTCGAGATATAAAAAAATTAAAAGAAAAAAATTATTTTTTCAAAATGAGTAAATATCAAGATCAATTAATTGACCATATAAATAATAACCCAAAATTCATTCAGCCAGAACATCGAAAGAATGAAATATTAGGGTTTTTAAAACAGCCCCTTAATGATCTATGTATCTCAAGGCCTAAATCAAGGCTTGATTGGGGGATTGAGTTGCCTTTTGATAGCAATTATGTGACTTATGTTTGGTTTGATGCTTTGATAAATTATATAACTGTTCCAGGGTATGGTGAAGATCCTCAAGAATTTCAAAAGTTTTGGCCTGCCAGTATTCATTTGATTGGCAAAGACATCTTGACTACTCATGCTGTTTATTGGCCTACGATGCTTATGGCAGCAGGTATTGAATTGCCCAATACAATTTTTGCTCACGGATGGTGGTTGATGAAAGATGAGAAAATGAGCAAATCTTCAGGTAACGTTATTAACCCCTTGGATTTAATAGAAGATTATGGAGTTGATCCTGTTAGGTATTATTTAATGAGGGAAATGGTTTTAGGCCATGATGCAAGTTTTTCTAAAGAATCTTTTATAACTAGATATAATAGTGACTTAGCAAATGATTTTGGAAATCTTTTAAGTAGAGTATCAACATTGATAAATAAAAATTATGAGGGCATTATCCCAAATGTCTCCAGTTTTTCCCCTCTTGAAATAGAAATTCAACATTCATCCCGAGAAGTTGTGAAAAATTTTGATAGTCATATGTCAAATATGGCAATAAATGAAGCCATTGAAGAGGCACTTCAATTTGTAAGGAGCATAAATAAATACTTTGAACAAAGCGTTCCTTGGAAGGTAGTTAAAGATGATAAAATCTCTGCGGGAACAATATTATACACTGGAGCCGAGGCTTTAAGAATAGCTGCTGTTTTGCTTTCATCAATTATGCCTGAAAGAACAAAAAATCTTTTTTTGGTTTTAAATACAACTTCTATAGATCGAGATTGGGGCGGTTTAAAACCAGGTACACAGTTAGGTCCGTTAACTGTTTTATTCCCAAGAATAAACACTGAAAATAATTAACATGTTAGTAGATACTCATTGTCATTTATTCTTTGATGAGCTTAAAAAAGACCTTGATGGAGTCTTGTCTAGAGCAGCTGCATTAGGTGTTACAAAATTCATTTGTGTTGGCACAAATGTTGAAGATTCGCAGCATAGTTATGAACTTTCTTTAAAATATGAAAATATATTTTCAACAGCTGGAGTTCATCCCCATGATTCGGAAGAGGTACCAAAAGATTACCTGGATCAAATAAAATTTTTATTAAAAAAATCCAAGGTAGTTGCATTAGGTGAAATTGGATTGGATTACTTTAAAAATATTTCGGATAAAAAAATTCAAAAAAATATTTTTAGGGAACAATTAGAGCTAGCTCAGGAGATTAATGTCCCAATAGTGTTTCACAACCGCGATTCTGACAAAGACATAATTGATATACTATCAAAATTTCCTGATGTTATCGGTGTGGCTCATTGTTTTTCTAGTACTTATGAAGTAGCTAAAAAATTAATTGATATGGGGTTCTATATTTCATTTTCTGGGAATTTAACATTCAAAAACAGCCATCTACCAGACGTAGCTAAAAAGCTACCCTTAAATAAAATATTGGTTGAGACCGACTCTCCATTTTTAAGTCCAGTACCGCATAGAGGTAAGGTCAATGAACCAGGAAGAACCCGTTTTGTTGCAGAACTTTTAGCAAAACTGCACGGATCGACTATAAATCAAATAGCTTCTATTACGACCAATAATGCTACTAATTTGTTTAATCTTTAGTTAAAATTCTTTGAAAAAGTGAATCGAGAACCACATTCCTTCAGAAAAAAGTGGGGGCAAAATTTTTTAGTTGACCCTAATATAATTAAAAAGATTTACAGTGTTATAAAGCCTAAAAAAAATGATAATATTATCGAGATTGGACCTGGTGATGGGGCATTAACAAAAGTAATATATCCAAACGTTCGTGATATGCTGACTGTGGAAGTTGATCCATTATTAATAGATAAATTATATGATCAAAAAAGTTTAAAATCTTTAAAAATTGTTCATCAGGACATACTGAAAACAAACATTTATGACTTTGATATTAAAAACCCTGTTAGAATAGTTGGTAATATACCATACAACATCACTTCACAGATAATTTTTTGGTTAATCGAGCAATTAGATTATTGGGATGATGCATTTATTATGGTTCAAAAAGAGGTCGCTCAAAGGCTAGTTGCACAGATATGCACAAAAGAATATGGGAGACTGACGGTAGTAGTGGGAGCATATTTAAATGTAGAATATTGTTTTTCTATACCCCCTACTGTTTTCGTTCCTCGTCCAAGAGTAGATTCAGCATTTATAAGGTTTACAAAAAAAGAAAGTGCATTAATTGCTGATAGTAAATATGTGAAGTTTAATAATCTTGTACGAGCAGCATTTAATCAAAGACGAAAGATGTTAAAAAATTCGTTGAATGGCTGGGATATACCTGAAGAAATAAAAAATGAGATTGATTTTTCAAGAAGACCAGAAACATTATCCATTAGTGAATTTTCAAAATTAGTTTAGTACTTGTTTATAATAGCATAGACAATTAAGATTGCCAGCAATTTTAACATACCACACTTACACTTTAGGAGGTGAATACAGTGGTAGAAATACAAGTTAGAGATAAAGAATCTCTTGAAAGAGCCTTAAGAAGGTTTAAAAAGAAATGGGAAAGAGCGGGTATATTAAGAGAACTTCGTGGAAGAGCATTTTATATTAAACCAAGTGATGAAAAACGTGAAGCAAGAAAGAAAGCTACACGGAGGATGGCAAGGAATGCAAGAATCGAGGCTTTGAGAAACAATCCTAGAGGTGCTAGGCGAAGACGAAAGCGCACAACGGATAATCGACGAAGTCGATAGAATTAGTAACTTTGAAATAGTTATTAACAATAAAAGGGCTCGCTTTTTTGAGCCCTTTTTTTATACCAAGGATCAATTATGTTAATTAGAAGTATATCTGGTATTAGGGGTCTTGTAGACGAAGACTTAAAGAATGATTCAATCATAAAATATGCAAATGCATTGAATGAGCTTTTTCCTGAGGGTGTTATATACGCAGGCCGAGATAGTAGACCATCGGGGGAAGATATTGTTCAAGTAATGATTGATGAACTAATTATGTTAGGTAGAACAGTTATTTACTGCGGTATAGTTCCAACGCCAACTGTTCAGTATATGGTCCATATTAGTGAGGCTGTTGGTGGTTTTATCATTACTGCCAGTCATAATCCTATTGAATGGAATGGTATTAAGTTTTTAAGAGAGGATAGTACATTTTTTCACAAATCAGATTGCGAAAAATTATTCAATTTAGCAGATAATTTTAATGCCCCTGCCACTTATCCAAAAGAAAAGGGTATGTTGTGGGAAGAAAAGAACGCTATTTATAAACACACTGTTAGTTGTTCATCTTTACAATGCATTGATTTAAATAAAATTAGAAGTAAAAAATTTAAAGTTGTTGTTGATGCTGTCAATGGAGCTGGCGCTTTAGCATTGCCAGCAATGTTAGATATGCTTGGTTGCGAGGTAATTAAACTAGACTGTGAACCTAATGGGGTGTTTAATAGAGGTACCGAGCCTTTACCAGAAAATCTTAAGACTTTGTCTCAAAATGTAATTCAAAATAATGCTGATGTAGGATTTGCTGTTGATCCGGATGCAGACAGGCTAGCTGTAGTTGATGAAAATGGTACACCTCTCGGAGAAGAGTATTCACTGGTTCTTGCAGCCGATGGCTATATTAATTTTCTTAAAGTTGAAAAGGAAACATTTGTATCCAATTTATCTACTTCTTTAGCTCTAGATAAATTAGCATCTTCAAAAAAATGTCAAGTAATTCGATCTGCAGTTGGGGAAATTAATGTAGTAAATAAAATGAACGAATTAGGTGCAAACCTTGGTGGTGAGGGTAATGGAGGAGTTATTTTAAGAGAGTGTCATTTAGGAAGGGACTCTTTGGTTGCTGTAACGATGGTTTTGAATCGAATGGCACAGTCAGAAAATAAATTAAGTGTTATACATCAAAGCCTTCCGCAATATAAAATTGTTAAGGATAAAGTTCGAATCGATGGCGTGAATGTAGAAGAGTTTTTAGATAGAGTAGATTCAATTTTTCAAGATGGTGAAAAAAATACAATTGATGGGTTAAAAATAACATGGGATGACCAGTGGGTTCATTTAAGAGGATCTAATACTGAGCCTATAATTAGAATTTATGCAGAGGCACTATCAGAAGAAATGGCAACACAGCTAATTAAAAAGGTTAAAGATCAAATAAGTGTAAGTTAAATGGTGAATGATTCTATTGTTATTAAAAAAGGTGTAGAGTTAGAAATAGAAGTTCAATCTCTAGCCTATGGTGGAATGGGCCTAGCAAAAGTTGATGACTTTGTAGTCTTCGTTAAAAATGGTATCCCTGGTCAGCGTGTATTGGTTTTAATCTACAAAAAGAAAAAGGGGTTTGCAGAAGCAAGAATAATTAAAGTTCTAGAACAATCACCACTTGCGACCGAAGCTAGGTGTGATCATTATTGGATATGTAGCAAATTGCAAACCTTGTCTTACGAAGAACAATTAAAAGAAAAAGAAAAACAGGTTATTGATGCATTTCAGAGGATTGGTGGATTTACTGATTTTATTATTAATGGGGTTAGGTCCGCTAAAAATAAGTATAATTATCGAAATAAGATGGAATTTACTTTTTCTCCTCATAGGTGGATTTTAGAATCTGAACCAGAAGGAGTAGATAGTTCTTTTGCTTTGGGTTTACACATTCCTGGTAGATATGATAAAATTTTAGATATTGACACGTGTCATATTCAACCTGATGTAGGTAATAAGATTCTAGGTATAGCAAGAGAGGTTTGTTTAAAAAATTTAGATTTAAAGCCATACGATCCTAAAACTAATATAGGTTTTCTCAGACACTTAATGCTGAGATTCGGAGTGAAGACTAATCAATTAATGGTAAATATTGTAACTGCTTATGATGATATAAATAAGCTATCGCCTTTAATTGATACGTTATTAAAAGAAGTTCCTGAGATTACCTCTATGGTTAATAATGTCAATACGCGAAAAGCAGATGTAGCTTTTGGAGAATTTGAAAACTTAATTTTTGGAAATTCTTTCATTGAAGAGAAAATTGGAAATCTAAAATTTGAGATTTCTGCTAATTCTTTTTTCCAAACCAACACATATCAAGGTAAAGTTTTGTACGATGAGGTATTAAAGATAGCTGGTTTAAATGGTGATGAAATTGTTTATGATCTTTATTGTGGAACTGGGAGTATTGCTCTGTATTTAGCATCAAAAGCAAAAGAAGTATATGGTTTCGAAGTAATCAGGTCTTCATTAGAAAATGCGGAAAAAAATTCATTAATAAATGGAATTGATAATGTTCATTTTCTAAAGGCAAATCTTGATACTTTCTTTAAGTCTGGTCAATTACCAAGGAGGATCCCTAAACCGAATGTTATTGTAGTTGATCCGCCTAGGGCAGGAATGCATCCAGATATGTCAGGTTATTTGCATAAACTAAAAGCGGAAAAAATTATATATGTTTCGTGCAACCCTACAACTCAAGCCAGAGATGTAAAAATTTTAAATGATAATGATTATAAGATAAAAAATTCAGTAATGGTGGATATGTTTCCGCACACTCCACATATTGAAACTGTGATGTTACTTTCGAAGTAAAGAATGAACTAGATTAAAGAAATCTCCTAAGCGTACATTCTTAAAATTGAAACCAGTGCCATGATGATCATGATTCCATTCTCAATCAAAGTTGCTATTGTCATTGGCAATTTGATAGCTGTCCCCAAGCAAGCACATTGGATAGTTTGTTTGTTTTTTAGAACTTTAACTACTCCATAAGTTGTTATGCTTAACAAAAGTATTGTAATTATAATTGATGTAAATAATTGAAAACGAAATAAAAACATTAATCCCAAAATTGTTTCAATAAATGGATATATCCATCCATACAAAGGGAGTGCTTTTGCTAACGGATCATACATAGCAAAAGAATTTGGGAAGCTTTTGTAATCCAAAAATTTAAAAAAACTAAAAACAATAAAGAAAATCCCCATAAAATCCATCATAAGATCATCCAAAGATCGATCTAAATTTATTATGATCGATGTAAGACTAATGTAGCTGAGAATTAAAATTAATGGAAAAAGTTTTGCTAAGTACGATTCTTTATCATTGGCATTCACATCTGCATAATACTCAAAAGGTTTAACACTAAACTTATTAGGGAGTACTGACTGAATATCATCAGTAGAAACATCTTCGTTTGATTTAATTACAGCAAGACCGGGGTCAAGTGAAACTGTAACATTTTTAACGTTTCTAATACTTTCTATTGCCTTGGTAACTGTTGCAACACAGCTAGAGCAGGTCATTCCAGAAATTTTAAATTGTAATTGTTTCATATATTTTTAAAAAACCAATAACCAAATAGATTAAGTATGAGCAGAATATTTTAAATAAAGTTAATATTTATACCTCTTTGGTAAAATAAAATGTCAAATACATCTCTAGATAATAAATACAGCTCTTCATTTGTTGAAGAAAAATGGTACAAGCATTGGATTGAGAAAAATTATTTTCATGCTGATTCTAATTCAAAAAAAGAACCCTACACCATTGTTATTCCTCCACCAAATGTAACAGGCATGCTAACAGTAGGTCATGTTTTGAATAACACCATTCAAGATATTCTCATTAGAAAAGCTAGAATGGAAGGAAAAGAAGCTTGCTGGATTCCAGGTACTGACCATGCCTCTATAGCAACCGAGACTAAGGTAATTAAAATGCTAGAGGAACAAGGAATTGACAAAAATACTCTATCCAGAGAGGAGTTTTTAGATCACGCTTGGCAGTGGAAAGAAAAATATGGTGGCATTATAATTCAGCAGCTAAAAAAGCTTGGATGTTCTTGTGATTGGGAAAGAGAAAGATTCACAATGGATGAGGGATATTCCACAGCTGTCTTGGAAGGCTTTGTAAAATTATACGAAAAAGGATTGATCTATAAAGGGCATAGATTGGTTAATTGGTGTCCCGTTTCAAAATCTGCAATCAGCGATGAGGAAGTAATTCATAAAGAAGTTGATGGCCATTTATGGTATTTTAAATACCCAATCAAAGATGAAGAGGAGTATTTAATTGTTGCTACAACAAGGCCGGAAACTATGCTTGGGGATTCAGCCGTTGCAGTAAATCCTAATGATGATAGGTATAGTAAACATATAGGAAAAAAAATTATTTTACCATTAGTTGGAAGAGAAGTACCTATTATTTCAGATGACTATGTTGATCCAGAATTTGGTACTGGTTGTGTAAAAATAACTCCAGCTCATGATCCAAATGATTTTTTAATAGGTGAGAGGCATAACCTAGAATTCATTAATATAATGAATGAAGATGGTTCTATTAATAGTTCTGCTCCGCCTAAATATATGAACAAAGATAGATTCATTGCTCGAAAAGCAATTGTCAAAGATTTAGACAAACTAAATCTTTTGTATAAAAAAGAGAATTATAAAAACAAAGTAGGTTTTTCAGAAAGAGGTAATGTTCCAATAGAGTTTTACATGTCAGAGCAATGGTTTATGAAAATGACTGACTTAGCTGAACCTGCAATCAAGGCTGTAGAATCTGGAGAAATTAAATTTCATCCAAATCATTGGGTAAAAACCTATAATCACTGGATGACCAACATTAAGGATTGGTGTATAAGCAGGCAACTGACATGGGGGCACCAAATTCCAGTCTGGTATCATAAAAATGATAAATCAAAAATACATGTTTCTGTTAATGGTCCTGAGGATATAGAAAATTGGGATCAAGAAAAAGATGTATTAGATACCTGGGCAAGTTCATGGATTTGGCCTTTAGGAGTCCATAATTGGCCGAATGCTAATAAAGACATTGAAAAATTTTTCCCTACAAATACGTTAGTAACTGGACCCGATATCATCTTTTTCTGGGTAGCCAGGATGATTATGACAGGATATGAATTTTTAGATGATAAACCATTTACTGATGTTTATTTCACCTCTATTCTAAGAGATGAAACAGGGAAAAAATTGAGCAAATCTCTTGGTAATTCTCCTGACCCTTTTGATCTATTTGAAGAATATGGCACAGATGCTGTGCGTTTTGGTATCATGCTTATGGCTCCGCAAGGTTTAGATGTGCTCTTTGCAAAAGATAGACTAGAAATTGGTAGAAATTTCATGAACAAGTTATGGAACGCTTGTCGATTCGTTGATATGAACGCACCTGAAAATTGGGAAAGGTACAAACACTTAGATTATGAGTTTGAATTAGCAGATAAGTGGATTTTAAACAAATTAAATGATGCAATTAAAAATTATAATAGACAGTTAGAACGTTTTTACTTCAATGAGGCTGCAAAAGTTTTATATGACTTTGTTTGGAGCGATTTTTGCGATTGGTATATAGAAATAGCTAAAACTAGATTTTATTCTGAAGACATTGAAAAACAAGCTATGACCTATGACGTATGCCTTCGGTGTATAAGAACAATTTTACCTCTTATGCATCCTTATACGCCGTTTATTACTGAAGAGCTCTGGTCTTACTTTAAAGAACAGGATCAATCTGATTTAATCATTGCACCTTGGCCAAGAGGTGATATTCAAACTTATGATGACGTTGGTAATGATATGGAAGTCATTCAAGAGTTAGTTACATCTATTAGGGCAATGAGAAGCCGGGTAAATATTCCTCCTTCAAAAAATGTAAAATTAATAATAAAGTGTAATGAACATAAGAGATCTTTAATTTCACAAAATGATGAATTATTAATATCATTGGCAAAACTTGATTCATATGAGTACAGTGATTCTAAAAATAAAATTTCAGAATCAGCCACATCAGTTGTCAGAGGTATGGAATTATATATTCCTTTGAAAGAATTAGTAGATTTAGAAAAGGAAAAGATGCAATTAATGAAAAGGAAGATAAAGATTGAAGATTTATTAAAAGGGATAGATAGGAAGCTCTCTAATGAAAACTTTATAAATAATGCTCCAGAAAAAATAATAAAAGGTGAAAAAGAAAAAGAACTAAGTTTAAAGGATGAATTAACAAAAATTAATTCTAACATTTCTATGCTATCATGAAAAAATTATCTATTCTCATTTTAATTAACATAATTTTTGCTCAAACATCAAAAAAAGCTAACGTAACTATTTACAAAGATGGCACTGCATTAGTTAAACAAGAGATAGTTTGGGACAATATTCCAAAAGGGAAACGCGTAATAAAATATGATGATATCCCTAAAAGTATACAAAAAGATACGCCCTTTATTAGTATTGAGAATGCCCAGGTTTTGAATCAAAAGTTCGTTGAAAAGACCTTTTCATCGAATGATTATTTTTCATCAAAAAAAGGAAGTTATGTAACTGTAAAACTGAAAAATGAAAAAGCTGTGAGCGGCAATCTTTTGGAGATTTCAAGTAATTTATTAACGATCCAGTCTAAATACAGTGTAAGAAGTTTTAACAGAAATAATATAGAATATATTGAGACAAAAGATAATATAAGAGCCCCTAATTTCTCATCTTACTTGGAATGGGAGATCAAAAATAATAAAGCTGGAAAAGTCAAGGCAAGTTTAGTGTATAAGTTAGGGAATGTATCTTGGGATGCGATTTATAGACTTACAACTAATGGGCAAACTGAAGGTGAACTAGTTGTGGAGGGAGTTATTTTTAATAACTCAAGTAAGGATTATTTTAATGCTAATATTAATCTAGTTGAAGGTATTATAAATAAAAGTAAGCCTAAGCAGACAAATAATTATAGTGAAATGGCTATGTCTCGCAGTGTAGTGCAAAAAAACACCCCTGCGGAATTAGGAGATTATTATATCTACTCCACAGGAAGCATTCAGAACTTTACTTCTAGAGAAAACATTACTGTTGGAATTTACGGTCCATTAAATGTGAATTATGAGAAAGTATATGTATTTGAAAACTTTGAGAGGCAAAAAAAAGATGAGCCCTTAAGGATAGAATACACTTTATCAAACACTGAAAAAGATGGATTAGGTATAGTTCTTCCTGCTGGTAAAGTAGATATTTATACGAACTCAAATAAAGGTGGTTTTGAGTTTATTGGGTCAGACAATATAGGACAAGTACCTAAAGGAGAATCATCTAAAATTCAAGCTGGATATGCTTCTGATATCACTGGCAAAAGAAAAGTTATAAACTTTGACAGACAAAGAAAAAGTGAAGAAGCTGTGATTGAGGTATCATTAAATAATTCAAAATCAGAGACTGCTTCAGTAAAAGTAGTTGAGCATATTAATGGTGATTGGGTTATCAAAGACCCTTCACACGACTACATTAAAGAAGATGCCTCTACAATACATTTTTTAATTGATGTTGAGCCTGGTAAAAAAGAGTACATTACATACACATATAGAAAAGAGTGGAACTAGCATTGCAGCCTAATTGATGAGCTGCAAATATAAACATTAGAATAATGAAAAACTTTGATATTGAAGATCCAATAACAAAGTTAAACCAGGTTAGTACAAAGCGTGGTGAGGTCTTAATAGCCAATAAAATTTCTACTTTAAAAGATCTATTATATTATTTCCCGCGAAAACATCTCGATAGGTCAAATATCACAAAAATCAAAGATATCGAGGCTGGGAATAAATACAATATAGTTGGCAGGGTAGAAACATGCGGCGAAAGAAAAACCAGATATAAAAAATTATATCAAGTCATTGTCTCTGATGGCACTGGCCTTTTGACTTTAACATGGTTTAATTCTTCAACCTATATAAAGAAGTTAGTAAAAAAAGATGATCAAATTGCCATACATGGTAAAGTTGATTGGTATAATGGATTTTCAATCAATCATCCTGAATTTGACATACTCGATCATCAGTCAAATCCCATGAATACAGGAGCTATCATTCCTATTTATCCTCTTTCAATTGAGTTTAAAAAAGTAGGTATTGAGCAACGATTAATTAGAAAATTAATGATCCAAATTATTGATGGGGTAACTGATTTCGATGATGTCTTTAGTGATGATTTTTTGGTATCAAATGCTTTGGTAAATATCAAAGATGCTCTATCTCAATTACATTTTCCTTCAAGCTCAGATAATTTAAGTTCAGCAATTTACAGATTGAAATTTGATGAACATTTCATCCAGCAGATATTCTTGGGACTGATAAAATCAAAAATAAAATATACTAAATCAACTATATTTAAAGATATCGGTCCTTATTTTCAAATGATTCGCGATGATTTAAGTTTTGAGTTAACTAACGCTCAAAAAAAAGTTATTGCTGAGATTCACTCAGATTTAAAAAAAAGTTCTCCAATGAATAGATTGTTGCAGGGAGATGTAGGTTCGGGTAAAACTATTGTGGCTATTTTATCTGCAGCCTTAGCGGCTGGGAACAATTCTCAAGTTGCAGTGATGGCGCCGACAGAAATCTTGGCCAGTCAACATTTTAACGCATTTAAAAAAGAATTATCTAAAGCTAGGGTTACATGTTGTCTTCTTGTTGGGAAAATGAATAAAAAAGACAGAGATAAGATCATTACAAACATCAAGAACGGCAAGATAACTGTTGTAATCGGGACGCATGCATTGATACAAAAAGATGTTGAATTTGAAAAACTCAGATTAGTTATCATTGATGAGCAGCATAGATTTGGAGTAGATCAGAGAAATAAGCTTACTAATAAAGGTAAGAGTCCTCATCTATTATGTATGACCGCTACGCCTATACCAAGGACTCTGTCTATAACATACATGGGTGATATGGATTTATCTATAATTGATGAATTACCTAAAAATAGAATCCCAGTCACAACTAAAATAATTGATCCTAATAGGCTTGGGAAAGTTTATTCTTTTATGAACAAACAAATTGAAGATGGATTACAATGTATGGTCGTATATCCTTTGGTTGAGGAGTCAGAAAAAAGTGACCTTGCAGCAGCCGTAGAAATGTATAACTATTTGAAAAAAAATACATTTTCAAGACACTCAGTTGGTCTCATACATGGGAAAATGAATTCAGAAGAAAAAAAGACCATTATGAATCGATTTAAACAAAATGAGATTCAAATAATTATCTCTACAACTGTAATCGAAGTAGGGATTGATGTTCCAAATGCAACAGTAATGCTAATAGAACATGCTGAAAGATTCGGATTAACTCAATTACATCAATTGCGAGGTCGGGTTGGAAGAGGTAAAGAAAAAAGTTATTGTATTTTAGTAAATAGAGGATCGAATGAAAGATCATTATCAAGATTAGAAATAATGGAAAAAACGAATGACGGATTTAAAATTGCTGACGAAGATCTTTTGCTCAGGGGGCCAGGAGATTACATTGGCTTTCAGCAAAGTGGGTTTGTAAAATATAAAATTGCGAATGTGTTAACGGATGGTCCAATCATAAGAAAGGCCAGGACAATAGCTTTTAAAATGATTCATGAAGATCCTCACCTTGACAGTCATATTGGAATAAAAAATTTAATATTTAAAAAATTTAGAAAAAATTTGGATCTAGTTAATCTAAATTAGCTTTTTAATATATTTTTTGTAATAGAACAATCGTATAAATTTGCACTTTGATTTATAACGTAAATAAGTATTAGTGAATAAAGAAATCTTATCGAAAAAGGAACAATTGTTCTTGTACTTAGTTGGAACCTTTCATTCAAGTGCAAAAATTGCATTGGGTAAAATTGAAAATCCAATGACAAAGACTAAGGACTTAAATTTAGAACAAGCTTCATTTTATATTGACCTTCTAGATCTCGTTCAAGAAAAAACGAAAGATAACTTGAGCGATTACGAGGAGCAAATGCTTATCAATACAATCAGCGAATTGAAAATGAACTTAATTGACGAAAAGAAAAATAATGGTAATAAAAACGGTCAAAAGACAAATAAAGATTGAAGAGGATTAAAGCTTGTTAAATAATAATTTTAATTACATAAATAGACTGATAGCTTTTGGAATTTTTCTTTTAACCTTCATAGTGTATTTTGATACAATGGCTCCTACAGTATCATATTGGGATTGTGGAGAATTTATTGCTGTTTCTCATACATTAGGTGTGCCCCATCCTCCCGGGAGCCCATTCTTTCTTCTTTTAGGGCGTATTTTTTCTATGTTACCTTTTAACGAAGACATTGCATTTAGAGTAAATATTATTTCACCTTTAGTTAGTGCTTTAGCAGTAATGCTGCTCTATTTATCTATTGTTAAAGTGGTTACGCATTGGCGAGGTAAAGTTAATAGCTTGTCTGATTGTTTAATAGTATTTGGCGGAGGTGCAGCAGGTGCGTTGGCATTTGCGTTTACCGATAGCCATTGGTTTAATGCTGTTGAAGCCGAAGTGTATGCATTTAGTACTTTTTTTACTGCAATTGTTGTATGGTTAATCTTATTATGGAATGAAAAAGCTGATGAAGAAGGTCATGAAAGATACCTGTTAATAATTGCTTATATGATTGGCCTTGCTACTGGATTGCATTTGCTAAATTTGCTGGCTATACCTTTTATCACTCTAATAATATATTTTAGAAAGTATAAGGTTGAATGGAAATAATTTTCTTTGTAATTCACAATGGAATTATAAAAGGCTTGCCTAAAATGGCTGCTGGATTTTTAGGTGTTTGGGGTACTGCTTTTATCATTATTTCAGTATTTGGTTTAATGATATGGGCTGTTTTGAACAAACAGCATATTATAAGCATAGCTACTACTTCAATTGTCCTAGTGCTCATAGGTTATTCAACCTATACAATGATTTTCATCCGTTCTAATCAAGATCCAGTCATTGATGAAAATGATCCTGAAACTGTTGAGGCAATGATATCATATCTTGAAAGAGAGCAATATGGTAGTGTTGGACAATTCCCAAGAAGATTTAAAGGTTTAAAGCAGATGTATGAAGTTGTTGGTCCACCCTCCAGTAATGGAGAATATTCATCGAGACAAAAATCTCAGTATAGAAAGACTGATATTAATAAGCAATGGGATTTCTTTTGGAATTATCAAATAAAAAAAATGTACAATCGATATTTCTTGTGGCAATTTGCTGGCAGGGGGCCCTCTACAGAAAATGGTGTTACTCCGATGGGTGCAAATAGCAGAGAAGACGGTGTTTACTGGTCACAATTTGGTATTCCGCTTGCCTTATTAATTGGTTTGCTGGGCATGTTTTATCATGGAAGTAAAGATCAAAGAATGTCTTTTTCTGTTATGTCATTATTTTTATTGACAGGATATGCTATCATTTTATACTTAAATCAAGATGATCCGCAGCCTAGGGAGAGAGATTATTCTTATGTTGGTAGTTTTTTTGCTTTTTCTATCTGGATAGGTGCAGGAGTCTCAGCAATTGGAGAATTCATTGAAAAGAGAATAGAAAATTTAGAGGCTCGAAATAGATTATTATCTATTATGCTTATATTAGTCATTGCTTTTATGCCTGGTGTAATGATGAGTGTTAATTATCATTCTCATGATCGATCTGGGAATTATGTTGCATGGGATTATAGTTATAATTTGTTGCAATCCGTTGGCCCTAATGGGATTTTATTTACGAATGGTGATAATGATACTTTTCCCCTATGGTATCTTCAAGAAGTCGAAAATGTAAGAAAAGATGTCGCGGTTGTTAATTTAAGTTTGTTAAATACCCCGTGGTATATAAAGCAGTGGAAAGAGGCTCGTCCTGCAGATACAAAATTCATAAATCTTTCAGATAACCAAGTAGACGCTATTACCTCCAGGTTGCAACGATGGGAAGAAAAGAAAGTTCAAGTTCCTGTTGAAAATGATCCCCAAAATGATAAAGGTTATATAGAGTGGACGTTGAAGCCTACTTTTGCTGGGCAAGCTCTGAGAGTTCAAGATATAATGATCTTGCGAATTATAAAAGATGCTAACTGGAAAGTTCCTATATATTTTGCGGTAACTGTTTCTCAATCAAATAGAATTGGCTTGGATTCTTATTTAGATATGCAGGGTTTAACATTTCAGCTAAAAAGCCATAAGACAGATCCGGTGGATCAACAGATGATGTATAAAAATTTAATGACTCAGATTGGTCCAGATGAATGGTCTACAGATTTTAGTATTGGTGAATTCCGAAACGATGACAAAAATAACTATAATGATTGGTCAAGGGATTACAAACCTGGGTATATGTTTAGAAATTTAGGTAATGATAAAATTTATTATAATGATCAGATAATAAGATTATTGCAAAATTATCGAAGTGCTTATATGCAATTAGCGGTTACCTATTATATGGATTATCAAAATGAAAAGAGAAAAAAAGAGCCTGATGATATACTATTGTCAGATTTGAGTTCTAAGTCTGTAGCGGTCCTAGACCAGATGCGTTTTAACATTCCTGAAGAGTCAATTCCTATAACATCTGAGGACCTTCATTATCAGGTTGCTAGGTTGTATGGGGATTTAGATCGCAAGGGATCAATGAAAGAAATCCTTGAAGATCTAATAATTATGGAGGGGGTGTCGCCGACAAATAAAGTGGAATACGCAAATGTTTATTATAGAGAGCTAGATGATGCTGAGACTGCTATTGGAATATTATCAGATTTGCAGAACGATTATTTTAAAATTGAAAACCTTATTAAAATTCAAGGTATGTCGTCTATTTCAACAAATAGTTGGAAAAGATGGCAAAAAGCATTTCCTGACATTGTTTCATCATTGGTTTACATTTATAAATCTACAAACCAAAATAATGAAGCTGAGGGTGTTCTTGTAGAATGGTTATCCCGTTTCCCAAATGATTCAAATGCTAAAAAACTTTTAGAAGAAGTCCGTAGTTCTGATTAAAAAAAGTTGAAGTAATGTCTGACATTAAGCCAAGAGTTAGCATTATTATACCGCATTGGAACAATACAGATATTCTGTCTGATTGTTTAGAGTCTATAACATTAACAAGTTATCTTGATCTAGAAACAATTGTTGTTGACAATGCTTCAACAGATGACAGTGTTGAATGGGTTAAATCTAATTATCCAAATGTAAAGTTAATCGAAAATGATAAAAATTATGGATACGCTGGTGGTTGCAATATTGGAGCAGAATATGCCTCTGGTGAGTATTTGATCTTTTTGAACAATGATACAACTCAAGACTCTAATTGGGTTTCAAATTTAGTTGACACCATAAGCTCAAATTCTAAAATTGCTGCTGTACAACCGAAAGTATTAAACTATTTTGATAAAAATCTTTTTGACTATGCGGGCGGGTCTGGTGGTCACATGGATATTTATTGTTTTCCAATAGCTAGAGGAAGAGTTTTTCAGCATCAGGAGCAAGATAAAGGTCAATATAATGATGTTGATAAGTGTTTTTGGTCATCAGGAACATGTTTCATTGTAAAAAAAGATTTATTCATTCAAGCTAATATGTTTGAAGATTCATTTTTCGCGCACATGGAAGAAATTGATCTTTGTTGGAAATTGCAATCTATGGGTTATGAGGTTTGGGTTGATCCTAATGCTTTGGTATATCATAAAAATGCATTGACATTGCCAATGTATTCTCACAAAAAATATTATCTAAATCATAGAAATTCATTATTGATGGTTTTTGGCAATTATTCACTGAAGAATGCTTTCTTGATTGGTTCAACCAGAATTACATTGGAGATTGTTGCTTTTTTATATTCAATTTTGAAATTTGATTTAAAACATGCTTCTGCAATAATTAGATCAATCGTTTGGATATTATTTAACCCTCATGTGATCATAAAAAAGAGAAAACAGTTTTCAAAAATTAGAAAAATAGATGATAATGAGATAATGAGGGGGATGGTAAAAAAATCTGTTGTGTTTGAATATTATTTAAAAAGAAGAAAAACTTATCAAGGCATTCTATCTAAATAGTCATCGTAAAGATCATTATTGTCATGATCTAGTTGCTTAATATCAATAAGTAAATCTTTTCTTCCTAGTTTGCTAAAAGTTTTAGCAAAAAAATCAGAATGAATTTTCATAAAATATTGCGTTGATTGTTCTCTGCCAAAATCGATATAACTTTTTTCTAAACCATCTAGCATAGTTTTAAATTCATTTACAGATTCTTCTATATTACCTTCTTTTAGAAAATCTTTGGCGATATAAAAGGATAATCTAGCGTCTCTTAATCCTGAATTTTTACTAATATCATCAACTAATGACACTCTTGTGTTCCAACCTTTTTGATAATCAGAAGAAGAGCCTCTTAGACCTATCTCCCTTGCAATCTCATAAGCTGAATTTCCACCGCGATATTCATAGGTGTCAATTACACCTGCTAATATAATATGAGCATAAAAGGCTAAAAATGCTGATAATGGCTCAAAAAGAACTAAGTCAAAATATAAACTTGAGCCAGGGCTATAAAAAAATTGTGCTCCACTATCAAAATATCTTAGTTCGCTTCCATTAGAAAAAAGTGCCTTGCAAAGATACGTTTTTACATTGCCTTTTGATGCAGCGCCTTCAAAAATAATTTGAATGTGCAAAGGTATGTTAAGATCAATATATTCTTTATCCCATGCCGTTTTGATAAAAAATTGGCGAATGTCTTCTTTAAGATTAATTAGGTCATATCTTTCATCGCTCCTTAATAATCTATCATCAAATTCAATTTTAACTGTTCCAAATTGAGCTTCGATTGGGATAATCAAAATAGTATATGTAATTAAGAGATAGAATAGTCTAGTCATTAATAAAAAATAGATGAAAGCAGTTCCCCTATACAAGCTATTTATCTGACTTATTTTGTGAAACGATTATATATGAATTAATTTTTATTAATGAATAATATAAAAAAAATAATTAATCTAAATAAGTATAAGCCGATTTTCGATATGGCGAAAAAGGCTGGTAAGCTTGCTTATAAAGATAATATCAGGGTTTATATTGTAGGAGGAGTAGTAAGGGACTTGATCCTTGATAAAGATATTCAAGATCTTGATCTTATGGTTGAAGGAGATGGAATATCCTTTGCTAAAAAGCTCGCAGGAGAAATTGGTGTAAAAAAAATTGTTTCGTTTAATAAATTTGGAACTGCATTGATACCTCACAGGTC
>JAYPIC010000002.1:0-62353 GCA_038127595.1 bacterium
TCTGAGAAGTGGGCGTTGAGAGATTCGAACTCCCGACATCTGCCTTGTAAGGGCAGCGCTCTGACCAGCTGAGCTAAACGCCCATACGCTTAACGAAATTATAAAATTTTAAGTTATTAAGCTTTAGAAAATTTTCTTTTCTTAATAACCTTTGGCAGGGCAACATAAAGGACATCCCAAATTTCTTTTGCAAAATGAAACTTCATATCTTTTGAAACATGTTTGGGAACATCTTCGATATCCTTTTTATTTAAAAAAGGTAAAATAACTTCTTTTATACCTGCACGATGGGCGGCAGTAACTTTTTCTTTTACGCCACCAATTGGCAAAACATTTCCACGAAGTGTAATTTCCCCTGTCATTGCAACTTTACTCTTTACTGGTACATTTGTAATCAGTGATACTAATGATGTGATCATACTAACCCCAGCAGATGGACCATCTTTAGGAATTGCACCCGCAGGTACATGAACGTGTAAATCTAATTCCTCATTAAAGTTAGAATCGATTCCAAAATCATCTGCATGCGCTCTCACAAAAGTCATCCCAGCAGTAGCAGATTCTTTCATTACATCACCTAATTGACCAGTCAATGTCAATTTTCCTTTACCTTTCATTTTAGTTGATTCTATAAAAAGTATGTCACCTCCTGCAGCTGTCCAAGCTAAACCAGTAACAACGCCTGGTTCTGTAGTCCTTTCAGCCAATTCAGAATGAAACTTTGAAGCTCCTAAGTAATCTTGAACTTTTGATTTTGTTACCTTGATATTTTTTGAATCTTCTTCTACAACTTCTCTAGCAACTTTTCTTAAAACATTTGCTATCTCTCTTTCAAGTTGTCTAACTCCAGCTTCTCTAGTATATGAGCTAATTAACTCTTTAATAGATGCGACATCTAAAGAAACCTCAGATTTATTTAATCCATTTTCTTTAATTTGTTTTGGGATTAAATGCTTTTTTGCTATTTGTAATTTTTCATCTTGGATATATCCAGAAAATTCTAATATTTCCATCCTATCACGAAGAGCAGGAGGAATATTTCCGTAGTTATTTGCAGTAGCTATGAACATAACCTTACTCAAATCAAAATCGAGTTCAAGATAGTGATCATTAAAAGAGTGATTTTGTTCTGGATCTAATACCTCTAACAGAGCAGAAGATGGATCTCCTCTAAAATCAGATCCTAGTTTATCAACTTCATCAAGCATAAACACTGGATTGTTTGTGCCTGCCTTTTTAATGTTTTGAATTATCCTACCTGGAAGTGCACCAATGTAAGTTCTCCTGTGGCCTCTAATTTCTGCTTCATCCCTTACACCACCTAAAGATAATCTTATAAATTCTCTACCCATTGACCTAGCAATAGATTTTCCTAGAGAAGTTTTTCCAACTCCAGGTGGGCCTCCAAAGCAAAGTATAGGTCCTCTAACACTTCCATCAGGATTTCTCTTTTGCTTAAGATTTCTAACAGCTAGATATTCAATTATTCTTTGTTTAACTTTTTCAAGACCATAATGATCAGTATCAAGTATACTTAGTGCCTCTTTAAGATCAATTCTGTCTTTTGATGATTTGCTCCATGGCAGGTCGGCGATCCATTCAATATATGTTCGAGATACATTATACTCAGGTGATTGTGTAGGGATTCTAGTAAGCCTATCAAGTTCTTTCATAGCTACTTTTTCAGATGCCTCAGGCATTTTTGCATCCTTTATGCGCTCTTCTAATTCTTTGAGTTCTACAGTCCCTTCATCTTCACCTAATTCTTTCTGAATTGCTTTCATTTGTTCTCTGAGGTAATACTCTCTCTGAGTTTTAGCTATTTCGTCATGAACTTCAGTCTGTATTTCTTCACCTAATTTTATTCTTTGTATTTCTCTATTAATAATAGATATAGCTTTATCAATTCTACTTTTTATGTTAACCTCTTCGAGAATTTCTTGTTTTTCTTGATTCGGGAGAGTCATTAAAGAAACCGCTCTGTCAACTAGCCTATTTGGTTTTTTGATATTTGAAAGCATCCCTGTGTGTTCTTCCGTCAAGTTTGGAGCTACCTTGATAAGGTCAGCAAAAGACGTCCTTAAATTGTCAACAATATCATCAAGTTCTAATGAATCAGAAATTGGATCATCGCTAACTTTGCTAGCAGCAGCTTTGAAATAAGGCTCTTTACTTAAGTAATCTAAAATTTTTACTCGAGCTATACCCTGTACTATTGCAGATTTGCTATTATCAGGCATAGCAAAAACTTTGAGCACTGTAGCTAATGTACCATATGAATATAGATCTTCAGTGGATGGGTCCTCAATGGAACCGTCTTCCTGAGCTACTACTATGATGTATTTTCTTTTTTCAAGCTCAATATCTGAGATTAACTTAAGCGATTTTTCCCTACCTATATATATGGGTATCACTTGTTGAGGAAATAAAACAGTATTACGCAATGGCATTACAGCGTATTCTTCTGTTCCTTCAATATTAATGTTTTCAATGTCTTTTTCTGATAATTTTTCTGCCATAAATAAACCTATTTGATTTTTTGACAGAGTGGTGCAACCACTATGCCAACTTTTAAAATGTTAAATTTTGTACTTTTATTTCCCGTCTATGCTAAAATGGCGCACAAAGCGTTGGCAAATTGACTTAAACTACTTTGTCAGATCTTTTTGCTATTAAACGAGCTTGCTCGTCCGCATGATAGGAACTTCTAACTAAAGCCCCTGATTCAACAACTTCAAAACCAATTTTTAATCCAAAGTTTTTATAATTTTCAAATTCTTCATTTGAAACATAACGGTGAACTTTCAAATGATTGGTTGTAGGCTGAAGATATTGCCCTATTGTAAAAATTGAAACTCCAGCATAATAAGCCTCTTTCATTGTATCAATGACTTCTTCAAATGTTTCTCCTAAACCAACCATTAAACCAGTCTTAGTTTTTAAACCGTAATTGGCTGATGCTTTTAGAACGTTTAAACTTCTTTGCCAGTTGGATTGCGTTCTTACAGCCTTACTGATACGCTCAACACATTCTAAATTGTGACTAAATATTTCAGGTTCAGCAATAAACACTTTTTCTAAAGCTGTATGGTCTCCCCTGAAATCAGGAGTTAAGACCTCTACTGTACATTCTGGAACTTTTTTATGAATTTCATTTATTGTCTGCGCCCAAATTGATGCACCATAATCTCCTTTTAAATCATCCCTATCTACAGAGGTAATAACAACATGTTTAAGTTGCATTTTTTTTACTGCCAATGCCGTTCTCATTGGCTCTAGCGGGTCATCCCAAGTTGGCTTTCCTGTTTTTACAGCACAAAACCCACATGCTCTAGTGCAAATATCACCCAAAATCATCAAAGTCGCGGTCCCTCTATTCCAACATTCATAAATGTTAGGGCAATTCGCTTCAGCACATACTGTATTTAGATTTTGATCTTTTACGATGTCCTTAACGAATTTATAATTTTCACCAATTTGTAACTTTATTTTGGGTTTATATTCTTTCTGTAGCATTTTTTTAATTATAACAAAGTTTCAAAATCAATATTTTCTAAATGGTTTTTTATTTTTAGCAAAAATTTTGCTCCTCCAGCACCGTCAATTAACCTATGGTCAAAACCGAGCGAGAGCATCATCATATTTCTTATTGCGATAATATCTTTATCATCTTTTTCTATCACAACGGGCTTTTTTATGATCTTACCAGTACCTAATATACCAACGTTTGGCTGATTAATTATAGGTGTACCAATCAATGCATCGAAGATACCAAAATTTGATAATGTAAATGTAGAACCTTGTAAGTCATCTGGACTAATAGTACCATCTCTAGTTTTTTCAACAATCCCATTAAGCTCTCGACAAATTCCTAACAAGTTTTTCTCATCACATTTTAACATGCAAGGCACCATAAGTCCACTATCGATCGATACAGCTATGCCCATATTAACATTATCGTGTTTAATTTGAGATTGACCATCAAAAGATGAATTAAACTCAGGCATTTCCATCAAAACTTTTACTGTACAGTATATGATGAATGGGGTATACGTAAGATAAAAACCCTCATCATCATAAAATGATTTTTCTCTCTTTTTTACAAAATTTACTACCCCGGTCATATCCACTTCGTTCATAATATGAACATGCGCAGATGTATCTAAACTATAACGCATATGTTCGGATATCTTCTTACGCATGTTATCAATTTCAATTATCTTACTGCTTTGATTGACATAAAGATCTTTTTTAATATCAACTGAACCTTTTTTCTTTATCTTAGCTCCTGATGCGATGTATTTTTCTAGATCTTTTTTTGTTATTCTCCCATTTTTACCTGTGCCATTAATTTGTTCTAATTCTGCTAATGATATGCCTTGCTGTTTTGCTAAATTTGTAACAGCTGGAGAGACTGTAGCACTTACATTGCTACTTGAAATTTTAATGGAATTAATTTTTTCAGTCTGACTTACAAAATCACTCAAACCCTCTTTTTCAACCTGTTTTTCTTTTTGATCATCTTTCATAAGCTCATCAGGTTCTTCAATACTTTGTATATTGTCAGTTTCAGTTTTACTTGTTTCAATCCTAGCAATGACCTCTCCGACATCGATAACATCATTTGGTTGTGCTAAAATCTCTATAACAATTCCCCCATTCGGAGCAGGAATTTCAGAATCAACTTTATCAGTTCCAATTTCGAGCAACGTTTCATCTGCTGCGATAGGTTCTCCAACTTTTTTATACCATTCTAAAATAGTGCCTTCAGTGATACTCTCTCCCATTTTTGGCATTACAACATCTATAACCATTTTTTAATACTCCAATAATTCCTTAATTGCATTTGAAATATCACTAACCTGCACCAACACATCATCCTCTAAAAACCAATTATATGGTACTGGACTATCTTTAGATGCAACTCTTTTAATAGGTCCATCTAGGTATTCAAAATATCTATCAGCAATTACAGAACACAATTCTGCACCAGGACCATTGGTTAAATTGTCTTCATAGACAACTAATACTTTACCCGTTTTACTTATAGATTCTTTTATTGTATCATAATCAATTGGGTTAAGTGTTCTAAGGTCAATAATCTCTATAATATTATCACTTTTACTAATTTGCTGTGTAGCCTCTATGCTTTTTTGAACCATAGCACCCCAGCATATTACAGTCAAGCTATCACCTCTAGTTACATAATTGGCCTTACCAAATGGTAGGACATAATTTTTCCCAGGCTCTTCTGTTGCTGCAAATGGTTGACGATATAAACCTTTATGCTCCATAAAAATAACAGGATCATTCATTCTGCATGCCATTTTTAATAGACCTTTTGCGTCTCTTGCATTTGACGGATAAGCAATATAAATACCTGGCATATGGATAAAATAACCATCAATAGATTGACTGTGACATAATGCTCCATGAATGTAGCCTCCGACTGGAACTCTAATAACTATCGATGAACTCCAAGTATTATTAGACCTATACCTCATAACTGAAACTTCATTTCTAATTTGCATCATTGCAGTCCATATATAATCACCAAATTGAATTTCAACAACAGGTTTATAACCTGTCACTGCTATACCTACAGCTGTGCCAATTATGCTTGACTCAGCCAATTGAGAGTTAAAAACTCGTTTTTTCCCGAACTTTTTTGATAGACCTTTAGTGGCTGTAAAAACACCTCCCTTGGGATCAGCAATATCTTGTCCGTATATAACCATCTTATCATTATATTCCATTTCTTCATGTAACGCGTGATTAATTGCATCAACCATAACAATGTTATCAGAAATCTTTGTTAGTTTTGGTTCAGATTTAACTTTGTCTTCGCTATATACATATCTAGTAGCGAATTCTTTTGGCGGATGACCTTGTTTATCTGCCCATTCAGTATCTTTTGAAATTTGTTTCTTTATTTGATTTTCAATTTTATTTGAATTTGTTTCAGTAAATATTTTTTTATCTATACAAAATTGTTTGAACAAAATAATAGGATCTCTTTTTAAATCCTCCTCTAATGATTTTTCAGTTCTATATTTCCTTTGATCATCCGAGCTGGAGTGAGGCATTAATCTGACAACATTTGAAACAATAACTGAAGGCCCTTTACCTCTTCTAGCTCTTTCCACAGCTTGTTTAAAGGCTAAATGAGTTTCAAAGAAATCAGTCCCATCAACTTGATATTTAGATAGATTTTCATAACCACTGACTAACGAAAATACGGATCCAGCAGTTTGTTCAGAGCGATGAGTGCTAATGGCATATTCGTTATCTTGAATGTGAAAGATAACAGGAGCTTTTTCTCTTCCTGCCCAATTCAAAGCCTCATGAAAGTCTCCCTGACTAGTTGTCCCCTCCCCAGAAGAAACATAAACCACTTCTTTTGAGTTTTCCAGCTTCCTAGATATTGCGCAACCAACTGCTTGTAAATATTGAGTACCTGTTGCGCTAGACTGAGATACTATTCTTAAATCCTTATTACCATAATGCATAGGCATTTGCCGTCCCCCAGAACCAGGGTCATCAGCTCGGGCAAGAAATGACAATAAATGCTCTCTGGTAGTAATCCCCAAAGCTAAAGTAAACGCACCATCTCTGTAATAAGGATAAAACCAATCACTTCCACCTTTAAATGTCAAAGCAGCAGCTAATTGTGAGGCCTCATGCCCAGAGCAACCCATATGAAAAAAACTTTTACCCTGTTTTAACAAAATTAACATCTTTAAATCCAATTCTCTAGCAGTAACCATCTTGGTAAATACTTCGGTTAGTTGTTTTTTTGTAAAACCGTTGAACCTAGCCATTAACTTTTATACCTTTAAAATTTCTAGAGAAAAGATTTATAACCTTTGATTTCATTTCAGCCATTGAAGGCACTTCATTTCCTATGATATTTTCCATTGAAGTAATTCCATAATCTTCAATCCCACAAGGGATAATAGAATTATAATATTCTAAGTCTGGGTTAACATTTATTGAAAAACCATGCATTGTAACCCATTTACTTATTCGTACACCTAGGGCTGCTATTTTTTTGTCTTTAACCCAAACACCAGTTAAACCTTTTTTTCTACCAGCAATGATACCATAATCGCCGAGAATATCAATGATTAGCTGCTCTAACTTTCTCATATACCAAGTAATACTACGTTTATAATGATTTAAATCTAATATTGGATATCCAACTAATTGGCCAGGACCGTGAAAAGTAATATTACCACCCCTATCTGTCTGAATGACTGATGCATCATTGACAAAATTTAGCAAGTGTTCCTTTGGAGCATTTTTGCCCAGAGTATATACTGGAGGGTGTTCTACAAGAAGAAGATGATCTTCAATCTCATTTAATATACGCTTAGTTTGAAGTTTTTTCTGTAATTCCCATGTCTCATTAAAATCAGATAAGCCTAAATCTAAAATATTATGGGAGGGACTCATTATCTAGGTTCTATTTAAACCAATAATTGATAAAAATTCAGTCCTAGTTCTATCAGATTCTCTAAATTTTCCAAGCATTGATGATGTTGTGGTCCAACTATTTTGTTTTTCAACACCTCGCATTTGCATGCACATATGTTGACCTTCCATGATAACAGCCACCCCTACTGGATCTAATATATCTTTTACCGTCTCAGCTATTTGCCTTGTAAGCCTTTCTTGAACTTGCAACCTTCTAGAAAACATATCAATTATCCTAGGAATCTTAGAAAGTCCAACAACTTTGCCATTTGGTAAATAACCAACATGCGCTCTTCCGAAAAACGGTATGAGATGGTGTTCACAAAGACTAAAAAACTCAATATCTCTTACAATGACCATGTCCTTCGCATCTTCTTTAAATATTGCATTATTAATAATTTTTTCGAGATCCTGGTTATAACCTTTAGCAAAAAATTGCCAAGCCTTTGAAACTCTTTTTGGAGTTCTCAACAATCCTTCCCTAGATGGATCTTCACCAATCTCTTTTAAAAGTTGAGTAGTAAGGTTTTCTATGTTTTTATTTTCCATTTTAATTCTTTCTATATATCATTCTTTTGCGATGTCTATCTTCCCTTTGAGAAGGTATATGATACCATATATAATAGGGGTGTCAACTAGCGCCATTAACATTTTAAACGTCCAGCCATCGATGATTGCAGATATAATTTGATCACTATTCCAAACGCCAACAAATAAAATACATATGACTAATATTGTGTCTAATAGTTGAGATGCAACTGTTGAAGCATTATTTCTAAGCCATAAATGTTTACCGTTTGTAAGTCTTTTCCAAAAATGAAAAATCCTTACATCCACGAATTGTGCAAATAAATACGCCGTCATCGATGCAGCTATAATTCTCCAAGCGTTTCTAAAGACCGAGTTGTAAGTTTCATCAGTCACTAGGGAATCTGGTATCGCATCAAATTGACCGCCTAACCACAAGAAAAGAAGAACAAACATTGATGCTATAAAACCAGCAAATACCACTAGGTTTGCCTTTTTTTGCCCATATAACTCTGATATTAAGTCGGTTACCAAAAAAGTGAATGGATATGGCAGTATACCTGCAGAAACAATAAAAACCTTGAATCCTAAGTCTACAGTAACAAATTTATTTGCAATGAGATTACAAGTTACTAGTGAGGCTATGAAAACCCCAGCGAGAACCAAATAAAGCTGATCTTTTAAATTATTCTTTGCCAGGTCCATAGTAATCATTAAATATTGAATGCGTCTCTACAAGCCTAATGCGATGAAGTTTGCAATCTGTTATGTCATTAAAAATTTGATCCCATATCCATAATAATAAATTTTCTGAGGAAGGCTGTTTATCTTTGAACCATTCCACATCTTTTTCAATTTGAGAGTGGTCAAGCACATCTACAACCTTGCTTTTCACTATCTTATTTAAGGTTGGCAAATCAACTAACCATCCAGATCCAGGATCTATTGGACCGGTAACAGAAACTTCCAGCACATAATTATGTCCGTGGGTATTATAATCTTTACCAAAAACTTCTAAATTTTTTTCTTCACTCCACGAGTCGTTACCATATTTGTGGGAGGCACAAAAATGGTACTTTTTAGTAATAATGGGATAATTCATATTTTTTTATTGTTTGTATTATGCAAATAAATTAATGCACAATTTACATTTTTTTATACTAATAGAACAAACTCAAAAAATAGCTCAATAAATTTGATTTAATAATTCTAGAAAGGTTTTTCTACCACTTAATTTTGCTTATAAAAGCTCTGAAATCACAGAAGGTAAATTCTTAACTAAACTTGATTTAGGTAATATTAGATCGCACCCAGCAGATTTTAATTTCTTTAGGTCTTTAGCTTTTAATTCTTTTAATGAGCCAATAATTTTTAGCTCATGCCTCTTTAGCTCTGAAACTAAACCTACTGAGGAAAATACATCTTCATCTAAATCAATTATTGCTAGGATAGATTCATACGCAAAATCATCAGGGCTTGTATTTTCATCACAAAATTCGACATTCATTTCATAGTCAACGCATGCGCTAGAAACTTTTGACCCTAATTCAAAATCCTTAATAAATAATAAAATATTTTTCATAATCATAGTTTGGGAACAAGGTCCCAATTAAAATCGGTTGATGAAGTTAACGCTTGATAGGCATCACTTACTTTATTTATTTCTTTTAATAGTTTTTTTACATCAATATCTCTTTGCAGTCCATCAAACTCTATAAATTTTTCTCTACATTTATTTAAAAGACTCTTTGCTCCATTTAAATTATTATTTTCAAGATGCACAAAACTTACGCTTAGCTGAATTAACCCCTGCACAAACCTTCGATCTTTCAAATAAAAATCCGACCAAAGCTCTTCCCATGATTCGTGTGCTTCAAAATATTCACCAGACCTAAAATAAGTTAAGCCCTCTTGAAAAAGGTTTTCAATTTTTTGTAAATCATTCATTTTTATTTACTCATTTTTAAGCAGGCTATCAACATGGGATTTGATGTTTATACTACAACCAATATTGTTTAAATATCTTAATGCATCTAGAGCATTTATTTTTTCAGAAATCATGTTATACGATTTTCCATTTAAAATAATTTTTTCAGCTACGCTTATAAAATCAATTTTCCTATTTTTTATCTGAATATCTTTCATATTATTTTCAGTAGCTATCGAAAAATTTTCATGAAGCCAAGATGAAATTTCTCTTCGATAACTTCTAAGGCGAACGTAGTCTCCATCCCAAATTCTAGATGCAGTAGCGTATTTTACTAATTTTTGAACGTCCCTCTCACCTGCAATATTTACAACAAAATCTTTGGGTGCGCAATCTTTCCGACTGTTAGGTTTTGGTAAAGAATTTCTTTTAATTTTATTTACTAGAAGACACGCATAGGTCCAAACATGGGACTTCTTCTGTTTAAAATTAAAAGCTCGAAGCAGATGAAAAATCATCACAATGTTTGAATCTATATTTTGTAGCCCTAGATCTGCTATAGTATCAATAATTGATCGCGACCGATCTGATACAAAATAGATACTAGGCATCAGCTCATCAACACTATTCCAGTCGCAAGCTTGTAAAGCATCCTCAAGTTCCCCTACAAAGACTGAAGATATGGAGTCGTCCTCAATTTCTTTTTTTTGAATTGCATCATTGTAATTAATAATTTTTCTTTCTTTACTCAGATGCAAGCCATATGATAATAATGGTTCTGATGGATTCGTTCTATTATCTCCTATGATATTTTTAATACAATTCATAGTAACTAATGGATGAATCTTTTCATTATCTTTACTTTCTATCGAAGCTGCAATGTAGAGAAGATCATTCAAAAAATTTACGAGATTTTCTCCGCCTAATAATGCTTTTTCTAAAAAAGGTGAACATCTACTAAAGTCACCCTTTCTTAGGTGACTAATAAGAGGATTTTCTGCCATTAAACTTATTTAAGATTTTTTTTGTATCTACCGAGATAATAAAATACTTGAATGGATAAACCCGTTGCCCTAGAATATTCTGATGGGGAACCAAAACCCTCACCGGGATACATAGGATCATAATCATTATACCTCCCATCATATGATGAGTCTAATCGAGTAGAAGTTTTCCATTCTTTCCCAGTAACATTCCAATTTGAATCAAACACCTTAAATAAAGGCATAGAATTAAAATCATGATAATATCCAATTTCATAACCAAATTTTTCTGAGATCTTCTTCCCTCTTAAAAACCCTACTCTCATACTAGATTTATTGTCAGGAGTTATGCCTTCTGGAATTAACATAAAACGAGTGCCACTCCATGATATTCGATTAAAACTTTTCTTCTTTTTACTCATTTTTGAAAATAGCCCACCAGATTTTTCTTTAAAGCGATAATATGTTATGTCAAAGTTTCGATTTGGATTATAACTCCAGGCAAAATTCATGACATCCCAAGCATTTTCTCGCCTCATTACTGTACGACTAAGATCAATACCAGTACCATAAATAGGCAAACCAACTCTATACCCAATTTCAGTATTTTGATCCAAACCTTTACGAAACCAAACTACTGGTAATACATTTTCAGCTGCTAATGCATAGCCCCATACTTGCTCATTTTTTTTCAAAGTCCCTGGATGGACAACAGGATGAGAAGCACATCCAATCAGAAAAAACAAAAAAGTTAAACTGATAGTTAAAAATAATTTTCGCATTACCATTACATTGATAAATATATTTATTAAAATAATTTTATCAGTAATTATTTTAAATAAATCATTTTTCTACTAAACAAAATAGGTAGGTATCCCTCAACCTCAGCATTTATTGTGAAAAAATAAACACCCGTTGAAAAACTCTCTGCATTCCAGTCAAAATTGTACTTGCCACTATTATAAAATTCTTTATCAGAGAAAGTGGTTTTTATACGCCCTGTCGCATCAGTCACATATAGAGATAATGTTGCATCTTGGAGTAAATCAAAAGAAATGCGAGTAGTGCTATTGAATGGATTTGGATAATTTTGATATAGAACAAAAAGCTCAGGAATTAAATCAGCATCCATTGCACTTATTTTATCTATATTTTTAGATCCAAAAGTATTTTTACCCGTTTTAATCCATTTTCCACCATCTGGGAAACGGTGATTGCTTAAGTCATCTTTAGCGTAAATCTTAAATAATTCTAATGTATGAGTTTCATTATTTTCAACAATATTATGCTCAATTAAAATATGACCAATATCATCTGAAAAATTAATATTAAACGTAGAATCAATATATTGCAGATCAAAGGAAGGATCAAAATCAAGAGCCCATATATCCTCGCCATTTGCACTAATAATAAATTTATTTGATCCAGTGTAAGTACCAGCAACCTCTATGGAAAGACTATTTGACCCTGACTTCCAACTAATTTCATTTATCCAAATCTCTGAACTTTCTTTTGACATTTTTAAACTAGCAATACTATTTGTTGGGATTATTTCATTCTTTAAAGTTTTACTAATCTTTTTATCTTCAATTAATTCGATATGATCTACTTCTTTGTCATTAATTATTAGTTTAGCATAAGTCCAATTTTCTGGAATACTTCTTTGAAAAACTTGATTTGATAAAATTTCTGAATTATTAATTGCAATATGCTCATCAAGAAAGGATAGTTTCATATCATTTTGATCTAACTCACTATCATTTATAACTAATAGTTCAACTATAGCTTTATCACTTTGATTTTCAGCACCCAATATGATAACAGGGGAAAGACTATTAATGACTTTTACATAATCTTGAAAAGAATCTTTTAAAACAAACCAATTATTTTTTGCGGTAGTAAAAATATTTTTTGTTTCAGACTTCCACTCTTCAGGAGTAAGTAGAAAATAATTTCTATATAATTGTTCATTGTTTTGAAATTTTATAAAAACATCATCTTCGAAATAATATTTCTTTTCTGCTTCGAAAATAGGACTAACGTCATTAATTGCATTCAAGGGGAAATTTTCAACCCAAAGGCCAATATCTATTGTTTCCTCTGACATTAAGTTAATCAAGGCATCGACTGACTGCACGTTAATACCTGTGTTATCCTCAATGATTTCTTCTCTAATGATGGCCCTAAATAACTGCAGAGCAGTGTGCTCCAATTTGACTTTTTGTATATTCCCTTTTTTAATTGATCCAAAAGAGGGTTTTAAATGGTCACTCTTATATCTATTATTATCAATATCTATTACCTCTACGTAATAAAAATATCGAATATTATTTTTACAATTAATATCAAGAAATCTATTTTTAGTGATTTCATCTGATGAGATATTAGCATTCAATGAAAAATCACTTTTTGATCCAGCTCTTCTAAAAACATTGACTTCTTTGATTTCTATTTCATCAGGAACAGACCAGTGTAATAGCAGAGAACCTATACCATCATATATATTAAGATCTATATGATATACCTCTTCTAGAGCAGGCGACGGTTTATCTGGCCACAATGTTCCTGCTAGAAAGATAAAAAATATAAAATTTTTGACTTTTTTAATCATGAATATTTACACGTATAGACCTACAATTTCGACCATAATTGAAGATATGGCAAGTATTTAATTTTTAAGCCTAATTTAATTAAGCAATGTTATTTTCTGTGTTCTACTACCACCTGGCCAGGCTATCTTGATAAAATAAACACCACTACTATTCCGACTGCCGTCCCATTTTATATCCATGCTATGAGCATTCGTAGCTCCTTTTTCCAATGTCTGAATCAATTGACCATTAACATTAAAAATGGATAGAATTATGTTTGGTAAAATTGACTCGCTCTGAATTCTAATAGATGTAGTAGGATTAAATGGATTAGGGTATGCGTCAAAGACTTTCAAGGCATTTGGAGTTATTTCTTCATCTTTTATTGCAGTAGTAAATTGATAATTAATAGCTGCCCATGTATTCAAAATGCCATAACCATACATGTTGTCTGGACTATTAGATAAAGAGGCAGTCATCATCATTGCTTCCCTTACCTGCATATTTGTCCATTCAGGATTAGCACTCAAAACTACTGCTGCTGCCCCAGCTGCTAAAGGAGCCGAAAAAGATGTTCCTGATGCTGTTCTATAAATGTCTTCAGTATTTGACCTTACACAATAAGTGCTAACACCTAATGCACACACCTCAGGTTTTATTCTACCATCGTACGTAGGGCCACGGCTACTAAAGTTTGCTATAATTCCATCTCTGTTTACAGCTCCAACAGATATAACAGAATCAGCATCTGCTGGAGTAATTATGTAATACCAAGGGTCATCCCCTTCATTACCTGCTGAGTTTATACATAAAACACCCAGATTGGACGCAATGTCAATTGCAATAGTTGTCACAGCACTATTTCCATCTAGATCTTCATAAGAATACCAATCTAAATAACCTAGTGAAGCACATGCAATGTCTGCCCCTAAAGATTCACCCCATTCCAAAGCAGCAACATAGTTATCTTCCTCTTGCTGTATCTCTTCAGCCATAATCTCAGTTTTCGCAAGTAAGTATTCAGATTTAAATGCTGGCCCTATAAGGTTTCCTGGTGCATAGCCAGCCATCACGCTTAAGCACAATGTCCCATGATTATCCTGATTTTCTAATATTTCTTGATCTGTTTCATTAGCAGTATTTTCATCGTTGTTTACAAAATCATACTGAGCAATGAGATTTAGAGAATCATATGCAGTATGACCTAATTCATATCCAGTATCAAGATACAAAACCCTAACGCCCTGGCCAAAATAACCAGCTATATGAGGAATGCGGCAATTAATTTGCTCAATCTGATCATAACTAGATCCATATTCAATATTTCTACTTTGATCATTCATGTTTCCAATATCTTGGATAGATTTTTTTTTCGTATGCTGATAGACTGGCTTAATTTTTTTTACAAAAGGTAGCTTTTTAATTAGGTTGATTTTTTCTATATCTGCAATTACTGAAACAGCATTAAGCCAACGGCTTTGAATATTGACTTCTACATCCAGTTCTTTGATTTCATCGATATAATTTTGATTTAATAAATAATCATATTTTGTAGGTTCAAACAGATTATGCTTGATTCTTCTTTTAATTGAAGCGTCATCAAGATCAACAATTCTTGTAGAATCTTTTTTATCAAAATAAACCCATACCTTATATAAATCACCTCTGCGTCCAGCTTCAATATTTTGTGGTTTTATATCATTCGAATGTAGAAATGATATGAAAATAAAAAATAAAAATGCTATCATATCTTAGTTTGATACTAAGTTAATTATCATTAATAGGTCCAAGATATTTATCTCCCCATTATCATCTAAATCGCAGAAAGTAAGTTCATAATTGCTTGGTTCTTCACCTCTTGATATCATATCTGCTACCCCAATTATATCAAATATATTTACAGTACCATCTGATGTTTGATCTCCAAGTAATCCCAATGAAAATCCATTAATAGAAAAATCATCGAAAACAAAACCATCGCCTTCCACATATTGGTCCGAATCCTGAATGAATCGAAACGCTAAAGGCTTATTACCGTTTAGTTGATTTAAATAGATTTTTTCTATGACCCAGCTACTCTGACTTCCATCATAACCGTATTGACCTAGTGGTTGTGCAGTTGCTCCATTTCCTTGAACAGTATAATTCCCCATCAAACTCAACCAACCATCTTCCTCCGTGTAAGCTTGAAAGCGAACAAAATCATATCCATCTTCTATATCCCACAGCGCAGAATAAGAAACAAAAGGATTTGCAATAAAACTGAAATCTAAATCTATTTCTAATGTGGCTGAGGAGGATATTTCTGCACTATAGTTACCATTTGGACTATCTGTTAGAGCATACAACCCGATTGATGGCTCATTAGTTAGACCCCAATCTCCGTCAACAGACCATTGACCAATACCAGAATTAAAATCTTCTTGATAAAGCAAGGTCTGATTACCAATAAAAAATCTAAGTGTGTCTTTATAATTAAAACTTTTTTCATCTTGAATAGAAATTTTAATTGAGGCCTCAGAAAAATAAGCTACCTGGTCTGATACATTTAATTCAAAACTAATAGTATCTTTTTGCCAAGAATTTAATTCTCCAATTTCAACTAATTGGTTTTCAATACTTATTAGTTGAGATAGGGGCTCAATTTTTATAGAAACTGCCCCACTAGAACTAGCTAAGCCTCTGTTTAATATTTCAAGATTTGCAAATGCTAATGCCCCTGGTAATAAATCATTTGAAAAATCATACGAACCCAAAACAAAATCACTTCCAGCTGTAAATGCAAAAACTTTATTAGGCCCAAATTGATTATCGCATAACTCTTCAACATCACTCTCAGATGGCCAAAATCCCTGAGATGAAGACCCTACTTCTGGCGTGTATGTGATAATACCATTATTACCATAAGTCCAGTCCACCGCATCTCCATTTACTGTATATCCTATCGTTTCATATCCTGTCCCAAAATTAAAATTATTAAGATCAGACATTTCTTGAGCTAAGCCTCTGTAGATCATAAGGTCACCATAATCTGGGTAAGATCCATCTCCAAATGGATGAATATATACATTACCAAAACTATGATAATGTAATACATTTTTAAAATTTCTATTTAAAATAAAGTCTTTAACGATTTCAATTTCTGGCTCTGAAAATGCCGATTCTCCTCTATATATCGCGCTGCATGGATCAGGACTAGATCCTGTGTCATTAGCACCCCAACCAAAGCCATAATTTCGATTAAGGTCTACACCTCTTTGAGTGCCTAACCCACATCCAGTATCTCTTCTATTTTTCCTATGCATTCCTCCACCATCGGGTTCGATCTCCTCATTATAAATGTAACCATCTGGATTCACTACAGGGATAAACCAAAGTTCTCTTTCATTAATAAGATAATTTGCCTCAGAAGAATCTATATCGTAAGACTCAATAAGATTTTGAACAAAATAAAAAAGATTCATCATGCTAAGAGGCTCTCTAGAGTGGGTAAGCCCTGTGTATAGGACCTCAGGTTCATCTTCGTCTTCATTAACATTATCAGAAAGTTTAAATGCCCAAATATCATTACCCTCAACTGACTGACCTAATATAATTTTTTCTGAAATTATTTCAGGATACATATTTTTTAATTCTTCATGTCTTTGATTTAATTCACTCCAAGTATAGTTACCTAGCATACTTCCTAATGGAAAATTTCGTTCATTCAAAACTTCAACATTTCTGTCCTTGTAGTAGGAGGTTAAATCATCAATTAGAACTTCGAAAAATAGATCTAGACCCTCAAGAATTAACTTCTCTTGCTGAGATACAACTAAGTCTAGATAAGTGCCAGACCTCATAATGCTGTGGTCCAAAGCAATTCCAGAGTCTTGGATAGTTTTAATGATGGAAGGAGACGGGTACCAAAATCTTATTGATGAAAAAATTTCAGTTTTAGCAAATAAACAAAAATTTAATATTACAAAAAATAAACTTCTGCTTAATACACGCGTTAAGAATTTTCTTTTATCCAATCTGTAGTTACCGATTTGGGACGCGTTATAGGTATTCCAAGTGCTCTCTCCCAAACCATTTGAGCTATCATCCCCATACTTCTTGAAATACTAAACAAAACTGTATAAAAATTAAATTCTTTAAGCCCATAGTGATAAAGAAGCGAACCAGACGCAGCATCAACATTTGGCCATGGATTCTTCGCTTTACCTTGCTCAGTTAAAACTTTCGGAGCAATATCAAATAATGAGTTTACAATTTCAAAAACATCGTCGTTTTTAATATGATCTCTACCAAAATTTATAAATGCGGTAAAACGAGGGTCTGGACAACGCAACACCGCATGCCCATACCCTGGAATAACTTGTCCAGACTTAAGCCTATCCCAACAAAAATCTTTAAGCTGTTCTTTCGAAGGTGCTCCACCAAAATGATCATGGACATCAAGTACAAACTTTAAACACTCTTGATTCGCTAACCCATGAAGAGGACCAGCTAATCCATTTAGCCCTGCGGAGACAGAATAAAAAGGGTCAGATAAGGCTGACGCAACAGTATGAGAGGCAAATGCACTTACATTCCCACCTTCATGATCACAATGCAACATAAAATAAAGCTGCATTAGTTTATGGAAGTCCTTTCCTTGATCAGACATACCCATCATATGAACAAAATTCCCTGACCAATCTAAACTACTATCAGATTCAATTCTATCTCCTTTATTAAAACGCATTCGATAAATACCTGCGCCTAATTCAGGAAGTTTAGATATTAATTGAATTCCATCCTCTAAAATATATTTCCAGAACTCACCTTTATGCATACCTTCATCATATTTTCTTCTAAAAATACTTTCATTTTGCATTGCTAAAATCCCAAGATTAAACATGGTCATGGGATGACTATCTTTTGGCATCTTTTCCAGCACAGACCATACATATCCGGGGACTTTAGAATGAAGGGAATATTGAGCTTGCAAATCAGCCAGCTCTTCTGAATTGGGAAGTCTTCCTGTAAGCAACAAAAAGAATACTTCCTCAGGCAAAATATTTACGATGTCCAACAATGGATATCCTCTTATTATTAAACCTTTATCTGCAGATACGGAAGAAGTGTCACAAACAAAAGCCTTGATTCCTCTTAACCCAGAATATGCTTGAGCAACAGATACCGTACTTATTTGAGTATCACCTTTTTCAGCTACGAGAGATTTTATGTCTTGCTGTGTCTCTGGTATTAATTTTTCTAATTCTTTTTTTAATAAGCTCATATATATTATTTCCTGTTTTTTAAAAACACCTTGTCACTAATCCAGAAAAAACTTTTGGAAAGAAAAATGTAGATTTTTGAGGCATAACCTCGCCCTTCCCTGCAATGTTAAACACATCATCGAGGGAGGGAGGATTTACAAAACAAACTATTTTATAATCTTCTGCTTTCAACATTTCTGAAGGTGGATTGTTTCCCCTTAAATAAGATAAGTATTTCAAATCATCTTGATTATTTGTATCAATATCAAAAACATTTTTCAATAAAAAAGAGTGCAAGATATTTGTATCTAACTCCCTGAGCTCTTTACTCTTGTTAGGCATTTTACGCTCAAGACTATTCCAAGATTTAAAGTCCAAAACAAGTCCAGTATTTGATGATTTATGAAACAGACCAAGTGTGCATTTTTTACCAGCTTGATTCTTCATTTTACTTAGTAATTGATCAACGCCATCACATTCTTCATAAGTAAAATCTTTTATCAACTTCTCCTTTATGTCTTTAATTGAAATATCTTTTTCTTTAATCAATCGATGAGTTGGTAAGATTTCCATGCCTGGATTCTTACTATTAACTAGTGTCACCATCACTTTCTCTGAACCAGGAATGGAATTATTTTTTGCATATTTTAATGCTGTTTTATAACGATGGTGTCCATCAGCAATCACTAATTTTTTATCTTTTAAAGCACCGATAAATTGCCCTGTTAGGTTTTCATCTTTTACAGCCCAAACCTTATAATGGATTTCATCTAATTTAGTATCAATCACAGGCTTATCAGCCATGCTTTTGTGAATGTTCTCAAGTACCATGTTTTCATCATCATAGATCATAAAAATTTGGCCTGAATTTGCAGATGTTGATTCCATTAATTTATAACGGTCATCAAGATGTTTATCTATCGTTTGTTCATGAGGCAGCACTTCATCTCCGAGTTCAGAAAGTGTCAGAGCACAGATACATCCAATTCTTTCTACTAAATTCCCCTCAACTAAGAAAGATTGAGATAAAATATAAATTGCAGGCTGGCTTTCCTCAACCAAAACGCCACTACCAACCCACATATTAAGAGTATTAGCAGCTGAGGAGTATTTTTCATCTCCTGCTGTATTATTCAAATTAATCCGAATGTAATTATGAGGTGAAGCATCATAGTATTGATTTTGCTCTTCTGGAGTGATCACATCATATGGAGGCACAATTACATTTTTTAAATCATCTATGATTTCATGGTTGTAACGCCAACCTTTAAATGCAGAAACTTTTGCCATATTAAATATTTAAATTTGTTTTAAAATAAACTTCTAGCTTCATTTAAGTCCTCTATAAAATCAATTTCGAGACAAGGAAGGTCAGAAACGTCGCTATAGTATACATCAACTTCTTTTAAAAGAGGTTCGATCCCAGCCTCAAAATAATCAGATTTTCCTCCTGCATCAATCAATTTAGTTAATGAATTAGAAAATAACATATTAAAATCTTTTGAAAGTTTAGCTACTCCTAAAAACTCACCTAAGCAGTGCTCCTCAATTAATTCTTTACCAATCGCTTTTATTTTTTGATTTGCACCCTCAATTACTTTAACCTCTTCTCTTCCACACTTTTTTATATCTACCGCTAAAACAGTTTCGTACTTAGAATCATTGATTCTTGTAATGAGTTCTGGCGGATATATTACATCTGCATTCATTAGGATATGATCCTCTAAAACTAATTTTCTACAACCAAGGTAGACCGAATATGCAGTATTGGTCTCAAAATAATGATTATTGATAATGAATTCAAATGACAATCCTGGAAAAGTCTCTGTAACATGTTTAATTAACATTTCACGGTGATAGCCAACTATCATAGTAACCTCTTGAATACCAATATTTTGAATTGCTTCAAGCTGATAGTTAATAATCGGCTTACCACCTACATCAAGAAGACACTTTGGGGTATTATATGTTTCAGGGTAAAGCCTTCTTGATACGCCTGCAGCTAAAATAAATGCTTTCATAATTCCTCTATGGTAATACTTTGATAATACTAGAATTTACATCAGCCTTAGTTATTGACCTTAGGCAACAAATATTTTTTCTACAAGGTTTACAACGATGACTTTTGTCAATTAAAATAGAATGTTCACCAATTGGCCCAGTGACTATTGATCTATTTGCTCCAAAAAAGGAGATAGTTGGGACTCCAATGATGGATGAAATGTGGCCAAGTCCACTATCTGTGGCTAAAGCATATTTACATAATGAAATCAAAATCATACTTTCTCTCAAACTGTATTTACCACACAAGGAAGTGATGCTCAAATCATTATTATTTTTAATTATTTTCTCCGCTTCCTCCGATTCTTTATCTGAACCAAAAATCAAATAATTTTCATTTGATTCATTAATCCATTCAGATATTTTTTCATGCGGTAAGGTCCTTGCAGCTGCAATACTAAAAGGAAATAAGGCAACGAAATCCTTTAATTCTAAATTTTTAATTTCATTTTTACCCCAAAGTAATTCTTTCTCAGTAAAAAAAATGAATTCCCCGTTGGAATCAAATTTTGTTCTATTTATCAATCGTAGATATTTTAAAGATCTATGAACTTTTTTTGGAGGTAATTCAGGCTTATGAGTTAAAAATAGCCCTCTACCTTGAACATTAAACCCAATTCGCTTAATTGCTCCAGACAACCACATAATTATGGAGCTTCTAAAGGAGTCGGTTAGGGAATAAAATACATCAATATTTAAATTTCTTAATGACAATCCAATACTAAGTGTATTGACGAGTCCATTATTTTTACCACTAGGGATTACAATTAAATCATCGATATCTGGGTGGTTTAGATACACCGAACTGACCCATTTCTTGCATAGTATAATGATTTTAGAGTCAGGATGTTTTAATTTGATATTACTAATAAATGGCAAGGAGAGTGCTGCATCACCCACCCAATTTGGGCTATAGATTGCAATATTCATTTCAAGATAATTTTTTCTCTATTTCATCTACCAATCTATAAGATGACTTACCATCTTTTTTGTATAAATAATGGCTATGAGCAACTTGTCTAAGATCTGACATTTCTTCTGGATGATCAGTAGCAAAAGCAATACTTCTGTGAAGCTCTGATGGATAATCAACTTTATATACAAAGTCCAATTCTTGCATTCTTTCTAGGTCTAGTTTTTTTTTAAATCTTTTACTAAAAATTCGATGCCTCAATCTAAGCTTTAAGCATTCTACCTGAATGATTGGTCGATTTAAGGGCAAAAATTCAAATATAGTAGATGACAAATCACTGATTAGAACATCAGCAATTAGAAAATATGGAATGATATTATAATCACTACTATCCAGGAGATATATATTATCATTTTTGATTGATAGGTTCTTCGCTATTTGGCTTTGGTGAACATACCTTTTTTGGAACCAAGAGAAGTTATGAAGTTTGAAAATAATATTATATTCACTAGATATAAATTCTAATTCCTTATATATATTTTCAAAAGAAGTTGGATAGAATGTTGGAGCATATAAAACAGTAGGCAGATCATTTTTTATACCAATACTATCTTTTAAGCGTTTATTTGCTTTTTCATTTGTAGTGTAAAGAGGATCAATTTTAGTAAAACCAGTTAAAGCTAAGTCTGCTGAATTAGATTGAATCAATAACTTCTGATACCTTGATTCTGATTCCACTGATCTAATATCAATTCTATCATCAATGTCATTATAATAAGACTGCTTAAGCCCGATGCCATGATACACCATCACTGTTAGCGTATTATCTGAAGCTATCTTAGTTATCTGTCCAACATTAGCAACTAAAATGATACTAAAGTTCTCATTTAGAATCTTTTTGATTCTTAATTCTTCATCATCTGCATCAATGGTATTAAGCCCTAAATCCTTGCATGCCAGGCAGAACAAATCTCTTTCTCTTTGATTAATATGTTGAGGCATAGAAAAATAAATATCATAATTACCTCTATTTTTAAATTCATCAACTATCGGCAAGAAATTAGGTAAATAGTATAAATGATGAGTTTCAAAAAGTACTTTTATCATTTTAAAAAACTATCTGTTTATTCTTTTTAATATTTCATCGCGTGCGCGTATTGAGGCAGACCCATCAAGCTTGTATAGCATTTTTTTTTGATACTCTTCAATCAAGGCTGTGTTTTTATTGTTTTGATTTAATGCTTTTTCTATGGCAAGAGGTAACTGCTTAACATTATCTGCTAAAAAACAAAATTTTTCAACTTCATCATTCATTTCTTTATCCAATCTTCTTTTGTATAGCCTTTTCTGAAAAATTCTATGGGATAATTTTAAGTGATAAAACCGATTTACAACTACTGGTTTTGATAATGCAATCATTTCGTATATAGTACTGCTCGCATCAGTTAACAAAAGGTCAGAAATTTTATAATAAGGAGTAACATTATACTCGGCCGGTTCTAATAATCTGATATGATCAAATTGATCTATTAATTTAAAAATTAACTTTCTTTGACCTTTTAGACTTATACCCCCAAAGCTATCTAGATAATAGGTCCACATATGTGGCTTGATTATTAGATTGTAGCCTGAGGTAATATCTCCAAGCGATAATCCTAACTTTTCAAGTGAGCTCGGATAAAATGTCGGAGCATATAGTATTGTTTTTTTTGATTTATCTAAACCAAGTGATTCCTCTTTATCTTTATAATAATTAGAATTTTTATTAAACAGCGAATCAAGTTTAATGTAACCAGTCAAAACTAAATCAGTATCTACTCCATGCTTTCGAAGCTGATCTATTCTATATCGCCCTTCAACAAATCTTACGTCAAGCCTTTTATTATTATCTCTCCAATAAGAGGGCTTAACTCCAATACCATGATAAATCATAATTACCAACGTAGTTTTACTTACATAGGATTCAATTTCATATCTAGACCATCCACAAATAAAAACATCTAAGTTTAATTTTTTAATTTTAGTTTTCCTGATATCCTCATTTTCATGAAAAATAAATGACCCTTTTCTTTTATTCAAAATTGATGTGCAAATTTCAATTTCCTCTTTTCTATTTTTACTAGATGTAGAAAAAAAAATTTTAAATCTATCGTCATTCTCTAGCAAATCAATGAGAGGGTCAAATTGAGCAAGATGATAAAGATGATACACATCAAACAAGATAGAAATCTGATTTTCCATCAATATTTAGCTTTTAAACTGCTTTTTGTATAATCTTGTATAAACGCCGTCCTTTTCAAGTAAATCTTTATGAGAGCCGGAGTCTGCAATTTTACCATCTTTCATAACAACAATTGTATCAGCGTTTTCAACAGTAGTAAGCCTATGGGCAATTACTAAAACAGTTCTATCTTCCATTAAATTATCAATTGCTTTTTGTACGAGGAATTCAGATTCAGTATCTAGAGATGAAGTTGCTTCATCAAGTATAAGTATTGATGGGTTTTTAAGTATTGCTCTAGCAATTGCAATTCTTTGCCTTTGCCCTCCAGACAAACGCACTCCTTTTTCACCAATTATAGTATCAAAACCATTTGGCTGATCAATGATAAAATCGTATGCATTAGCATTTTTTGCCGCCTCATACAACTGGTCATCAGTAACGCTTTGAAGCCCATATTTTATATTAGCACCTATCGAATCATTAAACAGAATGGTCTCTTGCGAGACAATACCCATCATCTTTCTCATTGATTTAATATTTAAATCTCTGATATCTGCTCCATCAATTTCAATTGCGCCACTAGCAACATCATAAAATCTAGGGATTAAATCTGCAACGGTCGACTTGCCTGCACCACTTGCACCAACTAATGCTGTAACAGTTCCTTTTTTCATTTTAAATGAAATATCTTTTAAAATGTTTTCAGTCCCATCATAATTAAAAGTCACATTCCTAAAGACAATGTCATTTTTTACATCACTTATTATAATTGCATTTGGCTTAGAAGTAATTGGAGGTACAGTATCAAGCACTTCAAATACTCGTTCAGCAGAAGCAAATCCTTTTTGAAGGTTTATCCCAACATTACTTAGAGAACGTATTGGTTGTAATACGCTGAATAGAATTAATATAAATCGTATAAAATCCTCTGAATTCATGTCCCCAGATACTAGGACATCATGCCCGCCAATCCACAATAGGATCACTGCAATAAATGCACCAATCATTTCAGTTATCGGGGACGAAACTAATCGCAACCTAGCTTGCCTTAGGTCTAGAGCATAGTGACGCTCCTGTTCTTTTTTAAAGCGAACTGTTTCAAATGCTTCCATTGCAAAAGATTTAACTATCCTAATCGAATTCAAATTCTCACTCATCATACCCATTATTCTTGCAATTTTTTCTGCAGTTCTTTTTGATCTTCTTCGGATACTTTTACCAATTATAACTACTACAACTCCTGTAAGAGGAACTATTACAATAGATAAAAGTGCAAGTTTCAGATTAATTATAAATAAAAGAGATATGAAAACTATAATATTAATTGGCTCAACGAACAGCTTATGAAAGCTAGTCCCAAAAGCTACACGCATGTTCGAGACATCATTTATTACTATAGATGATAATTCTCCTGTTTGCCTCTTATCAAAAAAAGATAAAGACATATTTTGCAAATGAGTATAAAGCTGAGCTCTTAATTTTTTAATTAAATTAAATTGGATGTAGGTCAGTGATATATTTTTGATGTAAAGAAAAAAGTTTTTGATCAAAAAAGATCCAATTAAAGTGTAACATAAGACTTTTAATGATTCTATTGCTGTACTTCTAAGTATTAGTTCATTCGTCCAATATTTAAGTTGATCATTAAGACTTACTTTAGAACTAGCTAAAATGTTTTGATTCATTATTAGTTCATCAAAATCAGTTAGAATGTTGTTAAACAGCGTTGCTGTTAGCCAAACTGATAACCCATTAAATGCAACATAAATAAAAGCTGATAATGATGATAGTACAAGAAAAGGCCAATAACCAGATACCAGCTTATAAAGTCTTTTGTAAATAGATCTATCCATTAATAATTAAGTAAAATATTTTCAATTAAATAATAGTTTAGTATAAATAAACGATATATGCAGGCTATTAAATAAATTAAAGGTCTAGACTCAAAGATACCGGACAGTGGTCTGAACCCATTACATCCTGATGAATTTCTGCATCTTTACACAGTTCTGCAAGGTCTGAATTAACAAAAAAATAATCAATACGCCAGCCAACATTCCTTGCTCTTGCACCCATTCTATAGGACCACCAAGAATAACGATCCGGCTCATCATGAAAAAGCCTAAAAGTATCAACCCAACCATCTTCAACATACTCATCTAGCTTTTCTCTTTCAATAGGCATAAAACCAGAAGTGTTTATATTTTCTTTTGGTCTAGCTAAATCAATAGGGTGATGAGCTGTATTCCAATCACCAGCAACAATAACATTGTTACCAGATTCTACTTGTTCATTTATCATAGGAAGTAGGTCATCATAAAAATCTAATTTATATTTTAGGCGAGTGTCATCTTTTTGCCCATTTGGAAAATATATATTGTAGAGTAAAAAATCATCATGTTCTGTTAGAAGCACTCTACCCTCCACATCATACTTATCAATGCCTAACCCTTCCTGCACATATAAAGGTTCATTCTTACAAAATGTTGCAACTCCACTATAGCCACGTCTTTCTCCTGAATGCCAATATGCATTATAGCCATGGTCTTTCAAGATTTCAGAGCCCAATTGATCCACATGGGCTTTAGTTTCCTGAATACACAAAATATCTGGTGACTCGTGCTCCAGCCACTCAAAAAGCCCTTTTTTAGTCGCAGCTCTTACTCCATTAACATTCCATGAAAATAATCTCATTTTTTCTCACTTTTTTTTTAATTTTTTAATACTATGTTCTATTTTTTTTATAATAGCATCTCTATTCGTAATTATACTCTCATCGATATTTAATAAAAAGCCATCATCCTCTACCATAATTTCTGAATTTTGGGTACCTTGTGATAAACCCTCTACAATAAAAGTTTTAACAGGGTGTAATTTACCTTTTACTTTGACTTCATTGGAAGGTTTGCAAGTAATCTCATCTTTGATAATATTATATGTGTTTTCAGAAATTAGTATACTATTTGAACCTGCTAACCCTTCTAACCTTGAAGCCAGGTTTACCCCGTTACCAATCACAGTATAATCTAACCTGTCTTTCGAACCAAAGTTCCCTACTGTACATATGTCAGAGTGTATTCCTATCCTTATTGATAGCTCATCTGAAATACCTTGATCTCTCCACTTCTTTTTAATTACTTTTAACTTGGAAAGCATTTCCATTGCCATTCTTACACACGAAACTGCATCTTTTTTTATCCCAGCGGTTTTGGGGTCTCCAAAAAATATCATGATTGCATCGCCGATATATTTATCAACTGTGCCTCCATATTTAATGGCAATATTTGTCATTTCAGTTAAATAATCAGCAATGAGATTTGTAAGCTGCTCAGGCTCTAATTTTTCTGTTAATAATGTGAAACCCTTAATATCAGAAAAGAAAATAGTTAGGTTTTTCCTACTAGTATTTATCGTTACATCTAGTTCTCCACTAAAGATTGAGTTGAATACCTGAGGGGAAAAATATTTAGATAATTTTTCTAAAATCATTTCCTTTGTTTTAGCCTCACTAATATCTGTACTATACATTAAATAAAATTCAAATTGTGGAGTAAATACAATATCAGAAGAAAATGTTTTCTGGCCAACATAATGTTCAATGTTCTTCAATCCCGAACCGTTAGACTTTTCAATTTTTGATATGATCCAATTATCAATTTTATCTCCTAAAGAAATCCCCCATTCTTTAATTATGAATAAAGCTGCTTCGTTGAAATATTCAAGGGTAAAATCTTTATCAAAACGAAGGACTGGGTTTGGATTCTGATCAGGAAATTTCCTTATAAGTTTTTCTGCTGTAACATCAGAACAATAAATAATTATAAACCCGAATTCTTTTACTGGAACTAGATTAACATTGTAGGTAGTATGACCAAATTTTATTTGCCCAGAATTAGAATTTGATGTCATTGCAACCTCCCCAACCAAAGACAACAAGTCTTTATTTAATACATCACCTATTTTCAATTCATGATGATCAATAAATGATCTTGATGCCTCATTGAAGTATATTAGAGCGCCCTTGTAATCTACCTGCATTACTGGATTGGGATTTTGATCTGGAAACGTTGAAATTATTTTTTTTGCGGTAATATCTTGAAGATATACATTATAACTACTTAGTTCTTTTACATAAACTGATCTAACCAGATAGTGATATTTGTCTGTTTGAATCTCAAAATCTTTTTTATCATTAAGATTTTTAAAAATATTTTTTGGAACGCATTTATCCTTAACTTGATTCCAATATTGAATGATTTCGACAGAAGGCTTATTAAAGTATAAAATTTTTCCTTCTTCTGATACCCTCATCACAGGATTAGGGTTTTGGTCAGGAAATTTTTCAAATATTTTTATTATTTCATTATTAGTATTCATTGTTATAACATTAAAGTATCTTCTTATTAATCTATGAAATAGAATTGTAATAATTTTATCAAATGAAAAGAAATTTCATATATCATATTTTTAGTCCTAAATCTATTAAAATAAGAATAACGACATTCATATGGGTACTATTCTGCTCATGGTTTTGGACAGGAGATCCAATGAAATCTGTGGGCCTTTCTGTTTCTGTGTTAGCTGGATCAATGGTAATTCAGGGTTTTTATGAATGGATTTACGATAGTTAAATCTAATTTTTAATTATTTTCAAAAATTTCCAATCCGAAGCAATAGCTCCAAAAACTCCAAATCCACCATTAATACCTATTGAACGCCCTTTAGTAGTGGAGGAGTTTAGAAGCGCATTTGAATACTCACCAGGCTCGCCAACAATGAAATATTCGTAATAATTATCATCAAATGCAGTCAATCTTAGTACATAATCCTTAACGATAACTCCTTCATCTTCAGAAAAACATAGCCAAGGATAAATTGATGGGTTGTTTTGCATTCCATCATTGAGATCAACGATAAACGGATCAAAATATCCCCCACACCAACCTGTATTAGAGTTATCATTCCACCAATCGCCAAGCATAACTTCAGCAGTAACCAATGCTTTACCTCTTGGTTCGTAATCATAACTTATATCAAATGGTTCGTCAACAAAGATAGTATCAGTTATTGATCCTCTTTGAAAGACTGAATTCAACTGAGGTTTAAAAGGGGTAGTAAGAAAACCAGTTACTGGATCAAAATTAGGAGCTGTAATGCTAAGTGTATAATTCTGTCCCTCTTGTGGCCTAAAGTTACCTGTAGTATCGATATAAAAATTCAACCTGAAGTTATTTGTATCAAACATAGTTGTATCAAAATCGATATTGTATCCATCTATGAATATAGTAGTATCAACCATTATTGTATCGATCATTTCAATGTTTTCAACAAATGTAAATTCAAATCCTACTCCATTGTCATCTGTTACAAATACAGAAGCATCTTTGATTATTGCAGCAGGCTCATAAATCGAATCAACTTCCCAATATCCCTCATCATCACCCTCACACCAACACCTTTCATCTTCTTCCTCCGCCTCACAATTGCAATAAAACAATGTATCAACTCTAGAAAAACGTTGGGAGACTTCGTTTAAATCAGTTGTCCTATACAATCCTACAAAACTTGTGAATCCAGGATCTAAATTTAAAATTCCAAAAACATTTAGCACGTGATCATAATTAGATTCTATTTCCTCCCACTCTCTTTCAATACCAATGCAGCTAAATATTAGCAGGAGAAACAATAGTAAAGACGGCTGATATTTATTTTTAAAAGTCAAATTTAATTCCAAAGGTAATAATTAAAGGAAACATTGGCACTGCTCTTCTTTCTACTCCAATACGATTGCCTGTAAAAGGGTCTGTTTTTGTTCGATATGCATAGCTTAATACATTTAGATGTTTTGTAACGTTCATTATTTGCCAATAGGTATCATAATTGAAATGACCTATTTTCCCTTTCTTACGAGTCATGCCAACATCAATCCTGAAATATTTATCATATCTTTCAGTATTTTTTTCTCCGATGATATAGCTGTCAACTGGATACCAATATGTTTCACTATCAAGATTTTGTTGCCAGTCGTAAACCCTGCCTAATATTTTTGTGTAAGGATTGCCGCTAGACATTGTTAATCCAAAATTAGTTTGAATATCATCTGTTAGATCATAATTAAGTATCAAATTAAGAGTATGTGTTCTATCAAAATTAGGGTGATGCCAACCACTTGGCTCATTATAATAATTTGCCTCAGAGAAAGTATAACCGAGCCAACCATTTAGCTTCCCGGATGATTTTTTAAGCAGAAGCTCAATCCCCCAACTATTCCCTTTTGTATCCCAAAACTCATTCAATGTCGTGTCAGTTGAGTTACTTTCTTCAAAGGTATTAGGATTTTCTTGCTTTATCGTTAAAAGATTGTCAAATGTTTTTTTGTATACTTCTAAACGATAAAAAATATTTTGAGAAGACATATACTCAGCACCTCCAATTAAATGTTGAGAAATACTAGCATCTTTATCCTCCGGTATCCCTAGCCAAAGTTCAACCAAACGCAGATTCTCATCTTGGTTATTTGCTGTTGTTAAAAATTGATGATATACCCCCCAATTAATTTTAAAAGCAATATCTGAATTGTAATGATATTTCAGTCCAATCCTTGGATCAAAATATATTTTATCATGAAGGTTATAATCTGTAGCTCTTAACCCTATCTGCATTTTTACTTTTTCACTATAATTAAGTTTATCTTGAATAAATAAAGAAACTTCTCGGGTTTTATTTTTCAAGTCTAGTGGAACCCAATTTAATAGAGTATCTTGCGTTTCAAATTCGATATCAATACCTAGATCATATCCAACATTTTTTAATTGAAACCCTCCCGTTATCTCGTGCATATTATTCGCTTTCCAAATGATTTCAGTCTCCAATGTATTATCATTGATTTTATCGAATATACTATAATCAATATTTTGAACTCTAGTTGCTGAGGAATCAGAATAAGTAAAGATGTCTTCTTGGTCAAAACTAAAATTAAAATTAAATCTATAATAACTATTCGAAACAAAAGTCTTTGATATAATTGTGGGTGAGACAATCCAACGCCACGTTAAACCATTGGTTTTATTGCCCCAAGGCCAATCAATTCCAAATTTAAACTCCCTGGATACATTTACATCAGTGTCGTTATAATTTTCTTTTTCATCAAATGACCAATTTAGAATATCATCTCCATAAAACCTTGTATATGTCAATCTATGATTTTCGCTAATATCCAAATTAGCTTTAATTTGATAATCATAAAAATAATATGGAAATTGAAAATACTCATTTGAACCATCTGCTTTCTTCCCAATAGGTATTTTTAATGCATCAATTACTCGGTCAAAGTAGGTTCGCCTGCCTGAAATCATCCATGAACCTCGCATACCTTTGTAACTAGGCATAGGACCTTCCAATAAAAGTTTGCTTGATATTAAGGATATGTTAGACATCCCCTTAATTCGATTTACATTACCCTCTCTATTGATAATATTTAAAATCGCTCCCATTCTACCACCATATCGCGCAGGGAACCCCCCTGCATGAAAATCTGCCTCTTTTATTGCATCTGTATTGAATGTTGAAAAAATACCTCCTAAGTGGTAAGGGTTATAGACCGTAATGCCATCAAGCATAATTAGATTTTGATCTGGAGTACTCCCTCGAACATATAAAGCGCTAGAAAAATCACTTGATGTTTGTACTCCAGGTAACATTTGTAAAGTCCTAAAAACATCAGGCTCAATAAAAGCAGGTGCAGAATTAATTTCTCTTAAGTCTAAAGATATTTGACTGCTTTCAATGCTCCTTTCAAATTTTTGTCTTTCTGCTGTAACAATGATCTCTGATGTTTCAATGACCTCCTGATCAAGAAAAATTGTTAATCGGATAGATCCAGAATCATTAATCGTAATTTCTTTTTTGAAAATACCATAGCCTATCATCGAAGCATTAAGTGTATAACTACCCAAAGGGATATCAGAAATAACAAAATAACCATCTCTGTTAGTTGCAGCACCCAAAGATGTATTTTCTAGAAATATATTTGCGTAAGAAATTGGCTCACCACTTGACTCTTCTCTAACAAATCCATTTATTGATTGAGAGAACAATAAACCACTCAATGAGAAAAGAAATAGGAGCCTTATAAAAATTGTATTTTTTGAAAGGTTTGATTTAAATATCATACAATAGGATACGGTATGTTTTTAATTTATTAAACATTTCACCCTTCATATTGCCTTTAAAATAAATTCTATTCATCCTGTTAATTTTTTTCCTAAAAAACCATTTTAGAAGTCGCATACCTTTTGGATACTGGCTACTCAAATAAGTTGAAGAAAGATCTCGTACAGGAAGTGCAACATCATTAATAATTTTATCAATAAGATCATAGGTTCTTGCTGTTTCTCTTGTTATATCGATGTCTAATATGTTATGAAATGGGAAACTATTTAAGTGGTCTTGAAAAACCTTCCAATCGTGCCCCCCACCTAATGGTTTTGTACCAGTGCCTGGTTGTCTAAAAAAATCGCAGATCAATAGCTTACCATTATCATTAAGTAAGGAAGGAATTTTTTCAAATGATTTTTTGATATTTACATATTGAAAACTTTCACTGAATAATACTAAATCATATTTAGTTTTTACTTCAAGATTTTCAAAAGTACTTCTATGAACCCTAACTTTCTCAACTAGTTTATTTTCTATAGCGTCAGATAAAAAATGACTTGGTGAAACGCATTCTACTTTATAATTCTTTTCAACTAATTTCTCAGCCAAGCCTCCAGACCCACTTCCAACATCAAGAATAGTACTAACATCACTGGGGATAGAGTTAATTATTTTTTCTGAGTGGTAGTCTTGAGATTTTTTCAAATTATCAATTGAAATTTCTAAGTCATCAGGCCAAAACCCAAAATGTAGATGCTCTGTTTTAAAGAAAAATTTGCTAAGAACTAATCCAACTTCTAAGCCTACTTCATTTGGAGATATTTTTTTTTCATTAGCCATTTAAATAATTATTTTAGTTGAGTTTAATCCAACCTGAATCTATGTGTTTCGATTCAGAAAAATCTGAGTGAATTATCTCTAGTAATATTTCAAGACTTTCTATAATTCTAGGTCCAGGCCTATTGAAAAATTGATTTCCGTCCGTGATGTAAACATTCCTATTTCTTACAGCTTTTAGACTTCCCCACCCTTTTTTTCTTTCTAATGTTTTAATTTCAATCAATGATTTTTTTATATCATAACCACATGGCATTACAATGATTATTTCTGGATCTTGTTCAACTAGATCGTTGTATTTCATCCAAGGTGAGTGTTTACCTGCCTCACCAAAAAGATTTTTCCCGCCTGCAACTCTAATTAGCTGAGGCACCCAATTACCTGCTGCCATTAATGGGTCAATCCATTCAATAGCGGCTACGGAGGGGCTTGATTTTTGATAAACTATTTTTTCTGTACTATCTATTTTTGCTTTAATTAACTCAACTAATTCTTTTCCTTTCTTCCTTACATTTAAATTTTCTGCAATAGTTAAAATGTCATTATATATATCTTCTACAGAATTTGGTTCAACTGAAATGACCCTAGAAGATAATCCTGTGATGTTTTTTAGTGCGTTTTCTACATCGCTTACACTAACAGCGCATACTTCACATTGCGATTGAGTAAAAATTATATCAGGCTTTAATTCTTTTAATAATTTTTCATTTATGTAATAAATCGAAAGCGCACTTTGAACTAAAGATTTGACCTCATCATCAACTTCCCTACTTGTTCCATCAACATTAAACTTTGGGATAGTACAAATAGGTAACTCAGAAACCTCTTCTGGGTAATCGCACTCGTGCGAACGGCCAACCAATCTATCTCCACAACCAAGAGCATATATGATCTCTGTAGTGGATGATAGCAAAGATAGGACCCTTTGTTTCATAATTTAGACCAAAATATACTTTATTGTTATCTTACAAAAATTTATAGATTTTCTAATGCAATCTATTCAGAAATCTCATGATAAAACATCATAAAAGACTCTTTTTGAACATTATATTTTTCTTGTTATTTGTTTCATACAACTGTGACAAGTTATATACAGTGAAAAACAATAATTTAAATTATAATCTTCATACCTTTTATTATGCTTGGTATGGGAATGAAGAAATTGATGGGAGTCAAAGACATTGGGATCATGAAGTTTTACCACATTGGTCAAATAATACCTGGAATGATTTACCTAACTTTCCCGGCGGTGAGGATATTGGTGCAAACTTTTATCCCAAACTAGGTAATTACAGCAGTAATGATGTAAACACAATATCGAAACATATAGACATGATTAAACAAGCAGGTATTGGAGTAATTACTCTTTCATGGTGGGGAGAGGATACATTTGAAGATAAAAACGTCAAATTAATTATGGACATAGCCGACGCTCAAAGAATCAAAGTCAATTTTCATCTTGAACCCACAAAAGATAGAACGGCTGAAAAAGTAGTCGAAATGATTCAATATATTTTAGATAACTATGGAAATCATAATTCATTTTATCGTTTTAATGGTAAGCCATTATTTTATGTTTACGATTCTTACCACATAGAAGCTAAAGATTGGGCAACAATTCTTTCCATAAATGGTGAAAAAACAATTAGGGGCACTGACCTAGATTCCTATGTTATTGGTTTATGGGTGCATAAAGAAGAAGAAGATTATTTTATTAATGGAAATTTTGATGGTATTTACACCTACTTTGCAAGTAATGGCTTTACATATGGGTCATCCTCAAAAAATTGGGATTATTTATCAAAATGGGCAATAAAAAATAAAAAACTCTTTATTCCATGCGTTGGCCCTGGTTATTCAGATAGCAGAATACGACCTTGGAATACGCAAAATTTTAAATCAAGAAATGAGGGCAAATATTATGATTCAATGTTTGAGAGTGCTATCGCTTCAAATCCAAATATAATTGGAATAACCTCATTTAACGAATGGCACGAAGGCACACAGATTGAACCAGCTATTGAAAAAAAGATAAAATCATTTGACTATGAAAATTATTACCCTCTAGATGAAAACTATTATTTAAATAGAACATTTTACTGGTCCAAACAATTTATTAAATAACTATATAAACAATAATACATCTTAATTTTTGATTTAAATTTCAGATTAATTATTATATACTAAACACAACAAAGAAGAAAAAAATGAGCAAAGAAAATTCTAAAGTTGGAGTACTAATTCCTGGTATGGGTGCAGTTGCAAGTACGTTTATTTGCGGAGTCATAGCTTGTAACAAAGGCCTCTCAAAACCAATAGGTAGTATGACACAAATGGGGTCAATAAGATTAGGGAAAAGGTCTGAAGACCGTTCCCCAATAGTCAAAGATTTTGTACCTGTTGCAGATATGGAAAATCTAGTCTTTGGAGGTTGGGACATCAACGATGAAAACGTTTATGATATCAGCATTCGATCAGAAGTTCTTGATAAAACACTATTGGATGAAATAAAGCCAGAATTAGAAAATATTAATGTATTTAAAGCAGTATTTGACAAAGAATATGTAAGGCGTTTAGAGGGAGATTGGGTTAAAACAGGTAGTTCAAAAATGGATCTTGCAGAGCAAGTAATGGATGATATCAAAGCATTTAACGAAAAAAATGATATATCATCAAATGTAATGATATGGTGCGGAAGTACAGAAATTTATTTTGAACCATCAGATGTTCATTCATCAATCGAAAAATTTGAAGAAGGCCTTAGAAATGATAGCCCAGATATATCACCAAGTATGATATATGCATACGCTGCGATTAAACTAGGTATTCCTTATGCAAATGGTGCTCCAAATTTATCCGCAGATATTCCTGCATTAATTGAGCTTGCAGAGGCCACAAAAACTCCAATTGCAGGCAAGGATTTTAAGACAGGTCAAACTCTCATGAAAACGATACTAGCACCAGGATTAAAAGCAAGACAACTTGGAATAAGTGGTTGGTTTTCGACAAATATTTTAGGGAACAGAGATGGAGAAGTTCTAGATGACCCTGATGCTTTTAAAACAAAAGAAGAAAGTAAATTGGGAGTATTAGATACAATTTTAGAACCTGAAAAAAACCCTGATCTATACAGTGATATCTACCACAAAGTAAGAATAAACTATTACCCTCCAAGAGGTGATGATAAAGAAGGCTGGGACAATATTGATATTTTTGGATGGTTAGGATATCCAATGCAAATTAAAGTGGACTTTCTTTGTAGAGATAGTATCCTTGCTGCTCCAATAGTACTCGATCTCATACTATTTTTAGATTTAGCAAAAAAATCAAATATGAGTGGAATCCAGGAATGGTTATCGTTCTATTTTAAAAGCCCAATGGCTTTACCTGGCTTAGATCCTGAACATGATATTTTCGTACAACTTGCAAAATTGAAAAATACACTTCGCCACATCATGGGTGAGGAACTAATTACTCACTTAGGGCAAGATAAGTAAGAAAAAATAGTTAATTGAAGTTAGTAATTATAGCTGCAGGGTTAGGCTCTAGGCTATCATCGGTTTCAAGTGGCACTCCTAAATTATTAATGCCCATTCTAGGGACACCACTTATCAAAAAATTGTTATCAAATTGTATTGATGCGGAAATTGATAACATTGTTGTTGTTACAGGATACAATAATCACATCATCGAAGAATATTTAAATGACCTATCCACACCGGTTAAAATTAATATTGCATATAATCCAGATTGGAAACTTGCAAATGGTGTTAGCGTCCTTGCAGCAAAAGAATTCATTTCTAAAGGTGAAGAATTCATGATTTCCATGAGTGACCATTTTTACAATAGTGAATTATTAAAACTCATTAAATCACAAAGTATCGAGAACACCATTGCTAGCGTTGGTGCCGATTATAAAATAAATGAAATTCACGATATAGATGATGGAATGAAGTTAGATATAGATGAAAATTCACTTTTAATAAATGCAATGTCAAAAAACCTTGATACCTATAACGCAATTGATTGTGGTATTTTTAAATGTAAATACAGTTTTTTTGATTACTTAGTTCAAGCAAAAGAAGAAGGAAATTGCTCCTTGTCTGATGCATGCAATATATTAATCGAGGAGAACTTAATGGGTAGCGTTGATATAAAAAATTATCCTTGGATAGATATTGATACCCCAGAGGCACTAGCATTTATTGAGCAAAACCCTGAAAAATATAAATAAAAAATGAAGGACGTTTATTATTTTGCCAACCAAGTTTATCAATATGGCCATGCTAAACCCATATATGATAAGACCGGTGGGACTTTCATTGTAAATAAATTAAATAGAGCGGCGAGATTTAAATACTATCTTCGTTTTACAGAAAAAAATGATCCTGGATTTTTAGGGGCACCAAGAGTTATTCGTAAACCAAAAAATGAAGTTTATGATTTAGAAGGAGTAATCATATCAGGGTCTAATTCAGAAATAAAACATGATAAAAAAAAGTCTATCTCTATTTTCATAGGTCATGGTGCAGGTGATAAAAAATTTGGAGGATCTGGAAATACCCTTGAGACATATGACTTTCATTTTGTATCTGGCCCAAAACACATTCATAAACAAAAAGATATGGGCATCCACATCCCTGAAGAAAAATTAATAAAAATAGGTTATCCTAAATTTGATGATTATGTAAATGACCGCATAGATAAAGAAAAATATTTTAATTTTTTAGGAGTTAAAGATAAAGAAAGAAAAAATATACTTTATGCTCCTACTTGGCGATGGGGTAATGGCACGTTAGACAAGTATGGTAAAAAATTCATCCGAGCCCTCGATAATGATTACAATTTGATTATAAGACCTCATTTTCATGATAGAAATAAAATAAAAATTTTAAAACTATGGGCGAAGTATAACGGGTTTAATAATGTCTATTTTTCTAATCCAGCTAAAATCATTAAAAATAGCACCATGAACGATTTTGCAATCTCAGACCTAATGATAAGCGATACTTCCTCAATTATTTATGAATATTTAATTACAAAAAAACCTATCATCATTGCAAATAATGATTATGACCAACTTCATAATATGCCAGACGAATTAAGCGTTCTTTCAATAGCAAAAAGCTATGATGGTGAAAAATCTTCAATAAGTGAACTTGTCAAATCTGATCTAGAAGATAAAAATCTTATTAATATTTATGAAAAAATGCTTAACAATTGTTTCTATTTTAATGATGGAAAAAGCACAGATAGAGCTGTTGAGTTCATAAAATCAATAAAATAAGATCAAACGGACTCTTTCTGAAATGGAATGAACTTATTCTTTCCTTCAAATTTTTTTGTGCCATTAACATAACTAAAATATTTTCTACATTCACACGATAAATATTCAATATCAATTGGTAAAAATTCTCGTTTCGCTTCAGGCCAATACTTTTTTTGCAATTTTATCATTTTTTCACATGTGTCTTGATGATTCTCTAAACCCAGGAATTCTTGAAGTCTATCTAAAAATGCTACAGCACCTATTCCCGTAGGTACAGGACTAGTTGGTTTTATTATATCTGGTCGAAACCATGATATGTCAATTATCGCCATAAATATTGGAAAATTATTTACCATTTTAAATCTTTCATTTACTTTATCTGTAGCAACAATAACATTACCATCAGCACTACTAATTAAATCTGCTAATGAAGTTTTTATATCGTCAAATAACTCTACAGCAGAGTTCAATCTAGAGTGCCATTTATCATCCCAATTTATTGGCTCAACCGGGTAAGCATTAAAATTGCACCATTGCTCAAAACTGTTTACCTTTTCTTTAAGCATTTTTTTATTAGTAAATATCTTATTAGATATACTATCAATTACTTCTTGTTTATTGCACCACCTTGCAAAGAATAAAGCCTGTATTAATAATGGTAGATCATCTTTATATCTACCCGCAAAATTCAGTATGGATCTACTTACTCTATCGTCCTCCCTGAAAACATTTAAAAATCTTCCATTTTGAAATATTACATCATCTGACCATGGAGAAGGCTCATTTTTTTCCCGCTTTATTCTAATTTTTTCTCTTTCCTTACAAAAATTAAAAAAATCATAAACAGGATCTTTTATATCTAATCCGTCCAAAGCATTTGCATAAGGGTTGATAAGTTCATTTTTCATCTTTAACAAATCCCTTCCAATTTTTCATATAATCTATAAAAACTTTACTCAAATCCGCTTTACGAAGATCTTCAGAACTAAATGGCATCTTTTGAGGGGAATAATCCTTGATATTTAGGTTAGCTGCCCATTCAGGATGAGGGATAGCCACTCTACCAACGCCAATTAAATCAGCTCCTTGATTCATTACAGCTTTTGCATCTTTTGTTGACCAAATTCCTCCTGTGCTAATTACGGTTGGTAAATCATCAATACTTTGGGTAAACCATTCAGTTAATGTTCTTTTATCTTTGGGGTATTCAGTAGAGCTTTTAAAACAATCCCAGCAAGATAAATGAATGAAATCAATTTCAGTCTTCGCTAATAATTTGCCTAGCTCAAGACTCTCTTCTAAATGAATACCTAGCTCATTTATTTCAGGAGATATTCTTACTCCAACAATAAATGATTCAGGGACTACTTTTTTAATCTCTTCAATTATTCTTAATAAAAATTTTGCCCTATTATTTATACTTCCACCCCAGTTATCTTTTCTTTGATTTGTCTTCTTACCTAGAAATTGAGAAATTAAATAACCATGCGCGCCATGAAGTTCTATTCCATCAAAGCCTGCTTTTACGCACCTCAAAGCTGCTGAACTAAAATCATAAATCAGTTGTTCTATTTGCTTGATACTGGCAGCTTCAGTAAATCCTGTTGATGACAGATCGCATGGTATGATGCTAGCAGATATTGGAACTTGGCCAGTTAGCTTTTCAGGAGCCCTCATCCCTCCATGAAATAATTGAGCAAAAATAAGACTATCGTATTTATGAATATTTTTAGTCAGTAAGGTTAATCTATCAATGAAACTATCTTCAAATACTCCAAATTCACCTTCCCATCCTTGACCATATTTTGAAACATGTGTTGCTGCTGTTGTGATAATGCCAAAGCCATCCTTTGCTCTTCGTGACAACCATTTTATTTCTTGATTTGAAATTACTCCATCGCCATGACTTTGCTTGTTTGTCATAGCCGCTAGAACAGAACGATTTTTAATCTTCTTTTTAGTTCTTGGAAATGTATACGATAAATGAGGCTCAGATTTTTTTAGCATTTTTACACCTAACGTTTACCAATGTCTTTAAGAATATCATAAACAACTTTTGGTTTATTTGTAATAATGCCATTAGCACCTATTGAAACTGCATGCATGATATCTTTAGAGTTATCTATTGTCCAATAATGCACTTCTAAACCCATTTTTTGTTTTTCTTTTATCCAATCAGGAAGATTCATACCATATTTTTTAATTGTCTCAGAATAAAACGGAAGTTGAAATGCGTCAAATTTATTTTTATAAAAAGGAACCCAACCCCAAAACATCATCCTCTTTATATCGCTTCTTGATGCTGCTGTAGCAATTTTATTTTTAGTCAATTTTCTAAATTTTTTAATAACCTCATAGTGTGATGATACAACAAGGATATTATCTTGCATATTATATCTACTTATTAATTCTATGAGTTTTATAAGACCACTTGCGTCCGGGTCCTTTATTTCAATATTAATCCTTTGTTCAGGAAATTTCTTAAAAATTTCTTCTAATGATGGAATGTAATATTGAATATTTTTAGATCTTATAATACTAGGATTATCTTTATAAAATCCAAAACCAGCATCAAAATTTCTGATTTCTGATAACGAAACATCACCAATACTTATATCTATACCTGTTATTCTTGATAGGTTCTCATCATGAATAACTGTCCAGATTTCATCTTTAGTCTGCCAAATATCTAACTCAATTATATCAGCGCCTTGATTAATTGCTAATTCAAAAGCTTCAATTGTATTTGGAGGTAATTCAAGGGACGATCCTTGATGAGCAATTATCTGTGGACAAGGACAGTCAAAATAAGACTTACTATTTTGTGAAAATAAACTACTTAGCGAAACTAGAGCAAAGCAAACTACATATTTTAACTGATCGTATTTAGTTAGCAAAAATACTTTCTTAATTAATAATCAATTGGGTCAAACATCGTCCCTATTTCTGTGGTCCCATTTGCTCTATATCGTTGGCCAGTTTCAAGATCTTCTATTATCCATTTAGTAGGACATTTTGTCTTAATAATTAATTGAACAGATGAATCTAACTCCTCAGCCTCTTCACCATTTTTTAATTTTCTATATTTAGCCATAATTACTCCATTTATTATGCATATTATTCTTTATTCAATATATAATCCTTTAGCAGTGCTTTGCATCCAATCATCTATATTTTGGTTGACATCATCTATTTGGACCAAGTGATTCAATTCACCATTAACCCAAACACAAGCGCTTTCTATACTATAACTGTCTAGTGTGTCTCTAGGAACTTCACCAACTACAATCACATTACCATCAGCTATCTTTATATCATAAGCAGCGCCGGTACCATATTCTGTTCTCATTCCTTCTTCAAGATCATGCAAAGTTCCATTTTTCCAATATTGCGGTGTATATCCTCCAGTAGGGCCTTCTTGCCCAGTATCACCAAACCAATCGCGATAACCAGCGACATATATATCTTCCCCATCTATCGTTATTGCATTACCCACTGCACCATAAACATCCATAGTTGAGGCTCCTAAAGGAAGATTAGTTCTAGTGGTATGACGCCAATATGCTGGGGTTGGTGTATATCCTGCAAAACTTGATGTTTTTAGTACATATCCGCCATAGTACCTCATATTACCATCCATAAATGCAATGTCATATACCTCCCCGTCACCACCGCTTGGCACGGGTAAATTCGTACGATTATTACCATCTTTCCAAAAACAAGGTATTACATAATGATGATTATTCATGTAATAGCCACCAATGTATACACTGCCATTATTCCTAATTCCGATTGCAAAAGCTTGAGAATCGCCATTTACAGTCAAATCGACTTTTTGTCCATTTTTCCAATAACACGATCCATTATTATACCAACCAGCTACATACACATCATCACCATTTACAGCAATGGCTTCAGCTTCTCCACCTAAACCAGGTAAATCATATCGTTGTTGATTAACCCAATAGCACGCATTGTAGCTTTCGCTGGTACCAGAAATATATACATCACCATTTGATACTGTAATATCAGTAGCCCATGCTCCTCCTGGAAGTTCATTTCTTACACCATCAACCCAATAACATGCTGTCATATCCCCAGCAGAATTGTAAGAACTACCTGCTACGTAAATTGTTCTATCTGGTATAAGTCGATTAACTGAACTTTTTTGATCACGATCTTTTTCACAACTATAAAAAAATAAAAATATTGCAAACAATGGTATGTATTTATTTTTCATCACTAACTAATTCTGCTTTAATTAAACTCATTCAAGATAAACCAAATGTATTTTTTATGCCTGAGATAACATATTCTATTGCTAACGCTCCTAGTAATAAGCCAAATACTCTCTGGATAACACTTAATAAAGATAAACTTATTATCTCAACAAGCTTAGAGGATAACCACATACAAACTCCAGCTAAAATTACAGAGAGCATCACAGGTAAAAAGCTAATAACTCTACTAATTAATTCAGGCTCAGATTTTTCTGCGATTAGCATGGTTATTGTAATTGCACCAGGTCCAGCAATAAGTGGAATTGCTAAAGGGAAAGTAGCTAATGATATGGCAGAAATTTCATCAATTGCTGAATCTGCTAAATTTTGCCTTCTTTCATCTCGTTTCTCAAAAACCATTTCAAACGCGATGAAAATGAGAAATAAACCGCCAATTATTTTGAAAGAATTTATATTGATCCCCATACCATTTAGTAATGCTTGCCCCAATAATGAAAAAAAGAGAAGAATAACAAATGATATAAACGTGGCTCTCAAATAAATGCGCTTGATTTCATTTTTTTTTAACCCATGAGTGATACCTGCAAATATCGGGATAAGAGCGAAAGGGTCAATCGCTACAAAGATAAGTAAAAAATCATTCAAAAATGTCGTTGCAAAAGAATCAATCATCTAAAAATTTACTTACTTTGAAAGTAATTTTAGAAGATTTGAATTAAGAAAATAATTTATATTTATGATTCAATTTGAAATTTTTTATTCATCAAAAAAATACTTATACAAAGAAATAAAGTTAAAATTATTGAGCCTTCAAAACCGAAGCTTCCGCCTGTAAATAAAACATGACCAGCTAACTTTTGCTCAAACAAACTATTTATTTTATTGCCACTAACTTCAAAACCATATATCGGCCCTTGCAAATAATTCCATACTAGGTGAGCCCCTATGGGAAACCATAGATTATTTTTATGAACTGTGTATATACCTAAAAATATTCCTGCAAGGAATAAATTGACCAGAGGCAATACTCCTATATTGGGGTTGCCAATATGCATTAACATAAAAACCAAGGATGATATAGCAAGAGCAATATACTTGTTAAAAGATTGGCTTAGGTTCTGAAGAATATACCCTCTTATTGCAATCTCTTCATTCAATGATACGATTATAAAAAGAAAAAGATAAAATATCTGATCGTAGAAAGAGAAATAAGTCAGGTCTACTTTAATTAGTTTAAAAACAAATAATATTAAAAACCCTGAACTTATAAGTACACCTCCAACTAATAATCCTTGAAAAAAATCACTCTCATAATTAGCAAGTCTCAGGCCAATTGAAGTAAAGCTTTCTTTATTAACGAATGTTTGAAAAACCCAAACTGTAAATAAAGTTCCTAGTAATTGGCAAAACATCATTAACAACATCATTTTGTTTTGCATAATTAATTCCGGATCGGAAATAAATTCTTCAAAACCGTATTCACTAAATTGTGAAACAATTAAAATTCCAATAAGGTCAAAAAGAGCAACTATGATAAAAAAAGAGAAAAAGAAAAGAAGTGCTCTTAACCACCCCTTTTTAATTAGCAGAGGTTGAGTTTCCATGATTTATTTTACAAGGGCAGTATTATGGTTTCCTAGTATCTTATGATCTATTATTTAAATCATATTTTGAATAAAGAAGAGAAAAAATTTACACTGCTTATGGTTTTCGCTATGATAACCTGGGGTTACTCTTGGGTTGGTGCGAAAATTCTCGGGCCTTATGGCCATGTTACCATTAAAATTTTTTTACGGTTTTTTTTAGCGGCTCTGGCTCTAATTCCAATTTTAATTAAATACCACGCCACATTTAAAATTAACAAGAAAGGGTTGTTATTCATTATGTGGAATTCTATCTCATTGTGTTCATATAATTATTTTTACTTTAAGTCCACGCACATTGGTTTAGCAGGTGCAGGTGGAGTGCTTGTCACGACCTTAAATCCAATTTTGACATCTTTATTTGTTTACTTAATACTTGATAGAAAAACCGCAAAACTGAAAGATATAATTGGACTAGTCATTGGACTTATTGGCGGCAGCATTATAATAAGAATATGGGAGATGGATATTAATCTTATGATTCAATCCGGGAATTTATATTATATCTTAGCTTCATGCTCTTGGGTATCCGTCACAATTGCATCTCAAAAGGCAAAAGACCAAATTCATTTTCTTACATTTAGCTTTTGGAGTTTTTTGATTGCATCATTATTAATTTTTCCTTTTTGCGAAATAGATGCTGTTATCAAAGTCATCAACTATGATTATATTTTTTGGATCAATATGATTCTTCTTTCAATTGTTGTGATGTCATTTGCAAATACAATGTATTTCTTTGCATCATCCAAAATTGGAGCAATAAAAGCTAGTTCTTATATTTTCGTCGTGCCGCTAACTGCAATTATTTTTTCAAAAATAATTCTTAACGAACAAATTTTATCCACGACTATTCTTGGCGGTATGCTATCGATATCTGCTATCTATTTAATTAATAAAAAATAATTTATGATTGGTTTTATCTTTATGTTTAAACAATCTTAATTTCTAATAATTCAAAAGTCATAAATAAGGTTTTAATATGGATTTAAAAGAACAAATAATTGATGATATAAATAGTAACTCAATCATTCTTTATATGAAAGGGACCAAAGAGATGCCTCAATGCGGTTTCTCAAATAATGTAGTCCAAATACTTAATCATTATGGTGTAGATTATAAAGACATAAATGTTTTAACAGATCCAAATATTCGTATAAAATTAAGTGAACACTCTGGTTGGCCCACAATTCCCCAGTTGTTTGTAAAAGGAGAGCTAATAGGAGGAGCCGATATCACTAACGAGCTTCATCAAAGTGGTCAATTACTTGATATTTTAGATAAAGCAAATAGTTAAGCCTGCAGTATTAAAAATAGTTGGCCTCAGGTCGTTGTTAGGATAAATTTAACCTTCATATTTTTAGAGCTTTTATAAAATTTGGCCCGTTCGTCTAGTGGTTAGGACTCCAGGTTTTCATCCTGGCAACAGGAGTTCGATTCTCCTACGGGCTACAAATTTTTATAGTTAAAGTTTCTACTCTTCAAATGTTAATTTAACTATCCTGGCAACTCCACCATAGCCACCATCCAAAAAGGCATTACCGCCGCCGATAATTATATCTCCATTATTAAGCTCGATGACAGCTTGATTGCCAAGCGTTTGCTCAGTGAATATCACTTCGCCCTCTTCGTTTATTTTAGTTAAATAACTTCTCTCATCTATGAAATAATAACCACCTCCTTGAGCTGGGGTTATATCATATATACCTGATACATTAAATTCACCAATTATACACTCGTTCCATACATTATTACCATCTGCGGCATTGCGTTTCACAACTAAATTACTTCTCCAGCTATTACAAAACCCTGCAGCAACGTAATTACCATCCGGAGCGAGACATATAGAATATAAAATCGCATCCCCAACAGAGTTTTTTGCTTTCTTCCAGATTTGATTACCATCCGTATCTGTTTTAACAACAAAAAATTTATATGCTCCATGTTGCGTCCCTGAATACCCAGCAAATACAATATCACCATCATCGGTTTCAATAAGCTCATAGGCTTCATTAGCAACTGAATTGGTATAGATATTCTCCCAAATTAATTCACCACTTGTATCATATTTTCTTAAAGATGCCTTACTATTCCAACCGTCATCATTCCAAGTACCTGCAATAACATAATTACCATCTGATGTTTGGATCACATCTCTTGCCCAATCGTTATTATTATTAGCAGATGATTCAGTTTTTGACCATTGCACAACCCCATCTGAATCTGTTTTTAAGATATACATATCAGGGTAACAGTCCATTGAGGTATTACACTCGAAATAACCAGCCGCGATAAAACCACCATCTGAAGTTTCAATCGCGCTATATAATGCAGATGATCCTTCATACTTCTGTTCCCAAATAATATCTCCATTAGCATCAAGCCTAATTAATTGACCTAGATAGTCACACTGGCTATTAACACAGTTCGTAGCATTACCAAGTGACATAATAAATCCGCCATCAGAGACAGGTCTTAAGGACCACATTTCGCCGCCTATTTCTTCATAAGATTTTGACCAAAGAACATTCATCTGCCCACTATAATATTGACAAGTTTCGTTATCAAAGGTTGCTTGTGAATTATAATTAACAGCCGATTCATCCATACACCCGCAAATATTGTCCCCGCCAACAACTCCTGCACAATCTACATTTTGATTGTACTCGCATGAGTCATCATCATAGGTTGCAGTACTGTCATAATTAATTGCCTCTGAGTCTGTGCACCCACATATACTTTCGCCACCAAGAACTCCTGCACAATCTTCAGTTTCGGATTCTTCTTTTTCACATGAGAGGGAAAAAACTACACAAAAAATAAAAAAAATAAATATACCGACTTTGTTCATTTTGCTTAAATAATAATAGAGATCTTTTAAGTTCATCTTTTGATGATGATAAACTTATAAAATTACCTAACTATTAGGATGTATAATTTTGACAATAAATGAAGAAGAAGCTGAACTATAGAAAACACCTAGCCCACCTTCAAAATTAGAATCTGGTAATAAGTATATATTTTGACCAACAGGATCTCCTCTGAAATAGTTAAAGTAAGAATCACTGGTTGATTTATACGTCATCATATAATAGCCGTAATAATCAAAATAAAGCCACATAATTGGCGATGGGGCTCTGTCGGCATTCCATAGCCATGGATTATTCCTATATGGACTATTTCCCCTCCATGTACCATCTACAGATCCTCTTTTCAGAGGGTTTTTCCATATATCGGAGAGCCTGTTATATTCTAAACTATCATTATCAAACAATCCTTTTTCATCGCTATATATAAGGTTTATATAACAGCTATCTCTAATACCGTTTCTATTTCTATCTGAAAAATCTTCACCTTCATCATAGGTACCGTTCTGATTTGTATCCTCATAAGGCTCTAGGTCAACTTTATCTGATTCTAAAGCATAAGAAATGATCTGAATTGTGTTATAATCATCCTCATTAAAATCAACTGCGAACAATGGCAAGCTAGCAAAACTCTTAGTGTAACAATCGCCAATTTTAAACTCGAGTGAGTCAACGTTAATATTATTCGATTCAATGTACTGAATGGGATCTTGATATAATAAGACCATTTGCTCAAATGTTAAGTTGTCTAAATTATTTACATCAACAGTACTGATTGACTCCATGCTCCCATCAGGGCATTCATAGTCTGGCATATCTATAGGAGATATTACTATTTCTTCAGGTACGCTAGTTTGAGCAATAACAGAATCGCCATCATGACTTACAACCAACCTATACGTTGTTCCAGAGCTAATTATATAATTCAACCAATACGATGCAACAGAATCAATATTTTGCATTGAGAAGTCAACAGGGTAATATCTTCCATTACCTACTGAATAAAAATGGAGCTCAGAACTATCAGTCATATTAATGAGTGTTACATTAGCATCGTCTATATAAAGCTCTTTTGCATCAACTGATTCATTAACCTCTGCTGTTCTAGAAACGAAAACGGTATCGAAAACAGGAAACCCTGCATTGATAGAAGCAAATACTACAAGTTGCTCTTGGTACTCAATTGTATTATCATCAAAGGTACATGATTGTATGACAATCATGATAAATAGTGCATAAATAAAGTATTTCACTTTGCTTATCATTTAAAACTCCCAGCTAAAACCGATTGTCGGGATGATTGGAAATAAGCTTATATCGTTTACCTGAAGCCTACCTTCATCCTCTTCATCTACATTAATCTCTCCTACATCTGGTTGCCCATTACCATTTGCATCATGTTTTTCTTCGTCCCAATCTCCGTCATCATCTACTCCATTATAAATACTTCCAACATTATATGATTTTCTAAAAATATTTTTACGATTAAAAACATTTATGATCTGAACGTAAATATCCATCTTAGATCCAAAGAACTTTGTATGATATACAAATCCTAGATCAAGTCTACTATATGGTGAGTATCTTGCAGAATTTCTTGTGCCGGGAATTGTTCTGTAAACCTCATCAGGACTTTCAGGCAGTATTTGATTGTAATATCCAATAATTGGGGTGTAAGCCTGCCCAGATTGCAGGGATAATTTCCAATTCATATCCCATTTTTGACTAATCTGATAATTTCCAAGAGCACTAAATGAATGCGTCCTATCCCAGCTATTGTAGTATTCTTCATTTTTATCATAGAATATGCTATTCATGGATTTTCTTGACACTGAAAATGTATATGCAAGCCAGCCACTTAACCTACCGCTCATCTTTTGAGCAAAAAGCTCTAAACCATATGCATAACCATTGGAGGGAGTAACAATATCAGATAAAGCTGTATCAGAAATAGCCTCATCAGTAGTTGCCCTAGACTCTTCAAAGGTAAAAAGGTTTTTTATGTCTTTGTAATACCCCTCAACTTGAAGCTTATATATGTCATTAACATACTCTTCGTATCCCAAAACGATTTGGGATGACTTTGCTGGTGCGACAGTATTATCAACTGCTATCCACTGATCTAATATTGTAGGGTTGTAATCATCTTGGAAAGTGGCTATGAACTGATGGTAGTTTCCAACTGAAAAGTTTAAGTATCTATCCTCTGTCAAAAGATATTTCATTCCAAAGCGAAGGTCTGGGAATATTGAATCGCTGTACACATTGTAAAGATTTAATCTAAATCCAGGTTCTAAAATGATTTTTTCCGATGGAGAGTATTTTAGCTTCGCGTAACTAGCAAACTCCTTGGGTTTTGTATTGATCTCAAACTGAAGTGAATCATTAAAGGAATTAGTATACAGAAATCCCAAATTTTTTATTTGAGCACCAAACTTAACTGTACTTGAAGAGGACTTAAACCAAGAAAAGTTAGCTGCTATCGTTGCATCATCAATTTGATTATCACTGTTAAGTCCATTAGAGCCACCTAGACCAAACTCTGTAAAAAATAAACTATTAGCTAAAAGAAAATTACCTATAAGCTTTTCAGAAAAAACTCTACGGTACTGGGCGCTTAATGTTCTGTTGCCCCATCTCCCTGATAGACCAAATGTGTCAAAAACTAGATCATCAACTCCATTATAAAAACTTAGTGAAACGCGATCTTTAGGAGATAAGTCTGAATACACATGACTTTGAACATCATAAAAGTAGTAAGGTGGAATACTTGGAACATTCTGAAAAATTTTATCAAAATATGTTCTTCTTCCTGAAAATACCCAAGCTCCCTTGTAAAATGGGCCTTCTAATGTTGCTTGAGCAGACAAAAGAGACAAATTAGCTTTCCCCTCAAACTTTTTTTGATTTCCTTCTCTGCTAATTATATTCAAGACCGCGGATAATCTGCCACCATATTCAGCATTGTAAGCTCCCTTAATTAATTCGGCCTCTTTTACACCATCGACGATGAAATTCGAAAATATCCCTCCCAAGTGAGATGGGTTATATACGGTGACGCCATCAAGTAAAATCAAATTTTGATCTGTATTCCCACCTCTTATAACCAATCCTGTACTAAACTCAGATGTAGTGAGAACACCTGGAAGCGCCTGTATTGTCCTGAAAAGATCAGGCTCTGCTAATGCAGGTGCAGATCTTAACATTCGTGGGGATAAATTAACTGTACTAGGCTGGATATTATTTTTTCTTTTGATTTTTTCAGCGGTAACCTCAACTTCGCTGAAAGAGACAACTTCTTCTGTCAGAACTAAATCTAGTTTTACTGACTGTCCATCGGATATATCAATTTTTTGTCTAAGAATTTTATAACCAACATAGGATACAGAAACTTCATATGAACCCTGAGGAATTTCTTGAAGTACGTAATAGCCATTTACATCAGTTGCCATTCCCAAGGCTAGGTCCGTAATAAAAACGTTCGCTCCAATCAATGCCTCACCGTTCGAGCTATCCGTTACAAACCCATAAACAGAACCATTATTTTGAGAAAAACTAAAGTTCAGTTGATAGAGCAGTATTAATGCTGATTTAACTAGTAAGGTCTTTAAGAATCGTTTCTGCATGTGTGTTGATATTCACTTTCTTATATATTTTTTCAATCTTTCCATATTCGTCAATGACAAAAGTCATTCTTTTAGGAGTAAACATTCCATTTGCGCCAAAACGTTTTGCCACTTCCTTATCTTTATCGGAAAGAAAATTAAAGGGCAAATTATATTTAGTTTTAAACTTTTTTAACGCCTCAGAATTATTATAACTAATTCCAAATACTGTTATGTTATTTTTTTCAAATTCTTCGTAAATGTTGCGGAACCCACAAGCCTCTTTCGTTCATCCAGGGGTATCAGCGTATGGAAAGAAGTAGACGACGAGCTTCTTCCCTAAAAAATTTTTTGATAATAACAACTTTTCATCTTGATCAAAAAGCTCAAAACTTGGAGCAATCTCACCTTCCATAAGTGAGATTTTTTCAGTAAAAATTGAATTTATAGTTGTTGCAAACATAATTGCTAAAATCGAACCAATTAAATATTTCAATTTTAATCTTTACCTAAATAGGAAAGATTTTCCTCAGAGAAAGGTATTGGATTTATATTGTTTTCTTTAAAGTATTTAGTTGAATCACACGTATTACCCTCAACGAGCATCGTCAATTGATCGGCAGTAACAGGGAACCATGGGAATCTATCTAGAGCTTTCGCTACTGATTTCACAGCTATTACTGGGGCAGGAACCATAAATTTTTTTTTCCCTGAAGCAGAGCCTATTATTTGTATGATTTCTTTCCATGTAAAATCTTGCCCGCCAAGTTCAATTGTCTTTAATTCGGTTTTTTCGTTTTGCAAAGAACCAACAAAACTTGTTGCGACATCTTTAATATGCACAGGTGACATAGAAAAATTACCAGCATCAAATGGCAATAATCCCTCATGAAAAAGTGGTGCTGGAAAAGGTAGATTGATTAAATCTTTTTTTAACTGAGAACAAAATTCAGGTCGCCCATTCCCTCTTGGGTCACCAAATATTGTTGAAGGTCTAAAAATAGTCCATTTTAGATCTGTGTTCCTTAAATATTGTTCTGACATCCATTTTGTTTTTTGATAACCTGTACCATCAGGACAAACTCCATTAGCACTCATCAAAATAAATCTGTTGACATTTGCTTCGATAGACGCATCAATCGCATTCACCGCGCCACCAAAGTGAAGATCTTCATACGTTATTCCCTTAGACTTGAATTCTCTTATAATGCCAATGGTATAAATGACAGCATCAGTACCCTCTACAGTTTTTTTGACGGCTGATTTATCATTAACATCCCCAATTACTAGCTCACAATCACCTACTGAGGGTACTTTGTAAATTGATTCTGAGCGAACTAGTAGCTTTGGCTTGTGACCTTCAGATAAAAGATTATCGATTATGTGCGAACCAACAAAACCAGTGCCGCCAAATATTGCAACTTTCATTATGTATCAGTAATCCTCTTTTTAAAACAATGTTAATTAGTGTTAATTATAAATTAGGTTATTTATCATTACGATGTCAATCTAAAATGAGCGTTTTAAGCGTTTTTATTTGTTAGCCTTCCAAAAAAGTCTTTAATGTCTTCAATGATTAAATAACTCGTAGGTACTAGTATTAGAGTTATCAGCGTTGCAAATAAAACTCCATAGGCAAGTGAAATAGCCATCGGAATTAAAAATTGTGCCTGAACACTTTTCTCAATCAGAAGTGGGAATAATCCAACAAATGTAGTAATTGAAGTAAGGAGAATAGGTCTAAACCTTCTAGGTCCAGCAGCAAGAGCCGCCTCCAAGCTTGTTTTACCATCGTCTCTTTTATATCTATTTATAAAATCGACCATTACTAGACTATCATTAACCACTACGCCAGATAAGGCAACTATACCTATGATAGAAAGCACAGCCAGATTCATGCCCATTATTATGTGGCCTATGACAGCACCTGTGAAACCAAAAGGTATTGCAGACATTATAATTAGCGGTTGTAAGTACGATTTAAACGGTACAGCCAAAAGTACATACACGACAAAAAGTGCTAACGCAAAATTTTTAAATAATGAACTTAGGGTGTCTCTTTGTTCTCTTTGCTCGCCCTCAAAACTATAATTAACACTAGGATAATCAAGAAGTATTGGAACTATGTGTTCAGATTCGAATTTTGCTAAAATTTCGTTTGCATTAGCTTCACTCAGATCAACATCTGCTGTTATACTTATAGATCTTTTTCTATCCGTTCTTGTAATGGTAGAGTAACCGCTGGATAGTTCTCCTTGTGCTACTTGACCAAGAGGCACTTCTACATTATTACCAACCCTTACATTCATTTGCTCTAAATTATTTAAGCTAACCCTTTCATCTTTTGGATAACGCAAAAATACCTTCACCTCATCACGGCCACGCTGAACTCGCTGAACCTCATCTCCATAAAATGCTTGTCTAACTTGCCTGGCAAGTGACGCCATCGTAATGCCATAATTCTGCGCTTCTGGAAGCAAATTAAGTTTAATTTCATCTTTTCCTGCGCTAAACGAATCCTTAATGTCAAATACTCCTGCATAAGTTTGCAATTTATCCTTTAAACTATTAGTTACCGCCTTTAAATCTTCTCTATTCACACTTGAAAGCTGAATTTCGATTGGAGCACCGGTGGTAAAAAGATCAGAATCAAAAGTCACTTGTTTTACTCCAGGTATTGGCCCTGTTAGTTCTCGCCATATTTTTGAAATTTCAACAGTGCTAATTGGCCTCTCTTCACCAGGTGCTAGCTCAATGACACATTCTGCTAAGTGCGAACCAAAAAAAGTTGCATCTAAGTTACCAGGGCCCCTAGCTGATTGAGTTTTAATTGGTTGATCGCCAGCCGTAGATACCATATTTATAAAAATTTTAGTTTCTGGATATAATACTTCCAGAGAATCTTTAAGCTTGTATGCAGACTTTTCAATTTGATCTAAGCCAACTTTTGTTAGTGAAACAGGGGTGCCCTCTGGATACTCAACTCCAGCAATAACTATATCAGCTTCAAGTGGCGGAAAAAAATTGAATCTGATAAAACCACTTGCAACCAGCCCAACTGTTAAAATAAATATCGAGATTGCTATTGCAACAGTGTTACCACGATTTTTAAGAGCAAGTTCAAGAACTGGGGTATATTTATTTTTAATAAACCCTTGAAGCCAATTATGAATCCCCATCTGAATGTCAGACCACCATTGGGAGAATCGATTTTTTTTCTTAGCCTCATTTATTTTCATATGGGCCAAATGAGCAGGCAAAATAGTTAATGACTCAATGAGAGAAAACATTAAAACTAATATGGTAACCACCGGAATGATCTTCCATATTTTACCCAAAGCGCCCTCTACCAAAATCATTGGTGAGAAGGTAACCATAGTTGTTAGAACAGCAAAAATCACTGGCTTTGCTACTTGATATGCTCCTTCCAATGCAGCATCAACTCCACTTAAACCTCTTTTTAGATAAATATGAATGTTTTCACCAACAACAATAGCATCGTCAACAACAATACCGAGAACTAAAATGAAAGTAAATAAGGATATCATATTAATTGATACATCGAATAAAGGAAGCAACCAAAACCCACCCATGAAAGATATCGGGATGCCTAGTGAAACCCAGGCTGCCAACTTTGGCTTTAAAAACAAAGCTAGAACGATTAGAACAAGCCCAAGACCAAGATAAGCATTTTCGGTTAAAAGTTCAATCCTACCTCTAAGAATTACAGATTCATCCTTCATTGTTGTTAAAGAGACACCAGGAGGCATGACGGGGTTCTTCTTCTTAATATATCCATGAACAGCATCTGCTATATCTAGAGCGTTCTGCTCACCAGTCCTATATACTCTAATTAATAACGCTGGCTCACTATTAAATTTTATATCATACTCAACATCTTGAAAACCATCTACAATTTCAGCAATATCTCTGAGAAATACCGTCGAACCATCAGCTAATGATAAAACAGGAATGATCCCAAACTCTTCCCCTGTGTAGGCCTGGCCTTTCGAACGAATTAAAATTTCGCCATCATATGTTTCTATAGCACCTCCAGGTACATCCATAGAAGAAGTACGGATTTTATTGGCTACATAATCGAACGAGATACCATATTTTTGCAAAGTATTTTCAGATATCTCAATTGAAATTTCTCTAGGCTTTTTGCCTAGCCGTGTTTGGGTAATGTTTGGAAGTTCGCTGACCTCATCTCTTACTTTTTCTGCAATGTCAAGTAGGCTAGCCTCATCTACATGGCCATGCACAGCTATGGTTATAACTTCAGGTTGACCGTCAAAGCTTCTTATAGTTGGCTTTTCAGCATCATCAGGAAATGATGTTATTGCATCAACTTGAGATTTTACTTCATCTTTTACCTCATCTATATCATATCCGTTCTCAACTTCAATATTTATTGAGCCATACCCTTCATTTGAGGAACTAGTTATTCTTTTTAATCCATTTATACCTTGCACCTGTTCTTCAACTTTTACACATATTGATTCTTCAATGTCTTCTGGAGATGCGCCGGGATAAACAACGGAAACGTTAATTATAGGAATGGTTATATCCGGGAATACCTCCATTCGCAATCTAGACAAAGTGAATATGCCAGCAATAATAATAAATACCATTAACAAATTTGCTGCTACAGTATTTAGGATGAACCAACGTATGATATTTTTCATCAGTCTAATTTTCTCTTACTGGCATTCCATCAACATATGAGTCTAATCTGGTAGTTAACACTCTGTCATTTTTTTCCAAACCATCAGCAATGAAAGCAAAATCTTTTTCATACCTAATTACTTCAACAGACTTTTTACGCAGCACATTAGCCTCTACTACCCAGATCATATCATTTTTAACTGCGCTTCTAGGTACAATAGTAATACCATCATATAATAGCCCATCTATCTCTGCATTTACAAACATTCCAACCTTTAACTTTTCATTCATCCCATTCATCGGAATAGTAGCAATAACAGAGATCATTCTGGTTTTAGGATCTATCTGGGACTCTGCCCGAACAATAAAGCCGCTAGCCTGGAATGTATCTCCACCGTAGCTAGTTGTTAAAACCACGCTAGGTCTTTTACCTTTTAATAATGTAGTCCCATCTAAAGGAACTCCTAAGAAAGGAATATCTTTGTCAGCGATCGGAAGCCTTACCTCTAAATTCAATGTATTGTAAATGTCTGCAATTCTAGACCCAGGTACAAGGTTTGCACCTATATCAACCATTTTTTTTCTTACCCTACCATCAAAAGGTGCCAGAATCACGGTCCTTTTCAAATTTCTCTTCGATTGCTCATAGGCGGCTTCAGCTGCTGCTAATACAGCCCTTGCTTGAGCGAGTTGTGGCTCACGTAAAGTCAAACTAGAAGCATCTCCTTTGCCCACTCTTTTCCACTCAATATTGGCAAGTTTTGATTCCGCTTGCTCCCTTTCCAAAGCAAGCTTAGCTTGAAATAAACTTGATTCAGTGGTAATGAGAGCTAGCTCGTAGTCTCTTTTTTCAATTTTCATTAAAGTATCACCAGATCTAAAACCTGCACCATCTAAAAATTTGGGAGATATCCATTCAACTTTGCCGGCGACCTCAGATGTAATAAGGATCTCATGTTCTGGCCTGATTGTCCCCTGTGAACTTATTTTTGCTGTTACTTGTGATGGATATGCTGCCATCGTCTCAACTACTTGAGGTATTATCTTTGGTTTTTGAAACTCTGCCTCAGGCTTAAGTTTGATCATTAATACAAAAATTATTAGACTAGCTAAAACGATAACGAAAGGGGTGAATTTTCTAAAATTTATCTTCATTTTAATCTCACTATCTGTTAAAAGGTTCCGCCAAATGCCAATAGCAGGTTTAGGCGAGTATGAATTTTATTTTTCTTTGCCGCAAGAACTTGAGACCTAGACAAAAACCATCTTTGCTGACTATCCATTACTGCAATCAGGTCAACTAGACCTGAATCATACCGTTCCCGAGATAACTTGTATGCTGCCTCTGCTTGCTCTGCTGCAACCTCATAGGCATCCAAAAGAATGTTATTGGAATTTTCTGCAAAAAGAGTTTGTTCTACTTCTGAATAGGCATTTATGATGGTTTTGATTAAATCTTGCTTGGCAATATTCAAATTTTCTTCTGCAATACTATTATTTGCCCTAATGCTTCCACCTTGGAAAAGTGGCAGCCCAACCGTTAGGCCTTGAGACCATATTTGATAGTCTTCATCAAGAATATCGTTTAAATCACTAGAAGAGGTTCCCGCAGAACTAGTAAGAATTAAGCTCGGTAAAAGAGAAGCAAAAGATTCAGATTTTTTAAATGATGCTGCTTGAAGTTTAGCCAATGAAGACTTTATATCCGGTCTCCTATTTAGAATTTCAGATGGGATGCCGATGGTTATTTTTGGCAATTTAGAACCTAATTTATTATTTACCATGTATGTACCACTTGGATATTTTCCAAGCATTGACTCTAACCTCCTCACAAACACTAAGTATGTTTGTTTTCTAATTTCCATTTGAGCCTTTGAGGAGGCTTTTGAAGATTTGGTCAGCCTTAAATCTAGGGATGATCTTAAACCTTTATCATACCGAGCAGAAACCATATCTGCAAGTTCACTAACACTATTGTATGTCTCTTTAGATAGCTCATATTGCTCTAAGGCTTCAACAGTAGAGAAATATAATTTTGCTAACTGAATACGCATTGAAAAACTTAAAAAAGAGAGGTCGTAATAAGCAGATTGATAATCATTAGATGCGGCTCTAGCACGGTTAAATAACTTGCCCCAGACATCAAGCTCCCACTGCATTGTAAGATTTAGTCCAAAATTACTAGAGCTAAAACTAGTCACCCCACTACCAGAATCATTAGACTGGGCAGAGTCAGGGCCACCACCAAAAAAATCATCAGAAAGTCCAAAAGCAGTTAAATTTTGTTTTCTAGAGGCTCCATTCATACCAAGACTAAAGGATGGAAGCCTAGATGATTTGTTAATTTTTAATATTTGTTTAGCAACGTTCATTCTTGATGAAATATTCTTAAGATCCGGACTACTCTGATTAAAATCATTTAAGACTCTAGTAAAAATCGAATCATCAAATGATTCCCACCAATCACCTATAACGCTAGAACTATCTGTTAATTTTAAATCCCAAGAGGCAGGAATAGATTCTGAGATTGAAAGGTCATCTGTGGAAAATTTTTCGGCACACGCAGAAAAGGTAACTATAAAAATTATCGAGTAAAGCTTCATAAATATTGGTTGGAGGTTCAACTATTAGAATAATTATTCTGATATCAAATTATTATATATTTTTTTTAAAACAATTTTAAATGTTTCAACTTCTTTGCTGTTTATGCCACTAAGAACTTCATTCCTAGTTTGCTCAATTACGGGCATTACATTCTTCATTAAATCTTTTCCTTTATTACTAAGAACTACTCTTTTTATTCTTTGATCAATTTGATCAGAGTATCGTACCAATAAATTTTTCTTTTCTAATGTATCAATTATCTTCGTTACACTCGTTTTATCCTTGCCACAGTATTCAGCTATTTCTTTTTGAGATATACCCTTCTGTTTCCATATTGGACCTAAAACTATCCATTGGTCTTGAGTTATATCCATGCCAAGCTTGTGAGCATTTTGACTAAATTTTTTTGTGCACAATCGATCGACTTGAGACATCAACATGCCAATGTCAATTTCACTTTTCAAGTTTTGACTATTAGACATATAAAAAATTACCAATATTTTAGTTGCACATTCAACTATTAATTAGATTATTTTCAATATATGTTTGCACATTGAATTTTCTTTTGCATCCATTGTAATTCATAAAGCGGATCTTACCAAATACAGGCCTCTCAAACCATGCTCTATCATGAATGCCGCCTATACTCCATGCAATTCCAGTATAGCCATTTGGATCTCTGCCATCTATTTGGTATTTATCATTAAGCTCTATGGCAGTTTGTTGGGCAATTTCTGGGCTGGGGCTCCATTCTAATATCTTCTTTGCCCAATACATTCTCATAAATCCATGCATTTTACCTTTTATCTTCATTTCATCTTGAGCAGCATTCCATAGGTCATCGTGAGTTTCACTATATTCAAATTCTTCTGGAGAATATACAAATTCCCTCTCATCGTTTCTGTGCTCATTCAGCGTCTTCTGAGCCCAGGCATGAAAACCTTCAAATTGGTCATAATTTTTCTCATAGTGGCAAAAATTATCAGCTAGTTCTCTTCTAACAATCATCTCTTCAAGGTATGCGTCCTTGTCTTCAGGTGGCAAATTTGAATTTTTTATTTCTAGAGCTACTCTCTGTGGAGCAATATGACCATAATGAAAGAAAGGGCTCATGTTTGAAAGTTTGTCCAAATTTGGATCATTTCTTTGTTCATTATAATTGACCAAACCTGATTTTATTTTTTTTAATAACTCCTGAGCGCTTTTTTCACCAGGATTTATCCAATCTAATGACCTAACACTTTTATCAAGTCTCAAAGAGCTCAAAGCATTATCCCAATTAATTTTATTTTGGGTGGCATTCAAGATATATGGATGTTTTGTCACTTTCGGCATATCAGTAAGGTAATCAGGTAGTAGTCTTTTTATTTTTGGTCTTATTGTATAAGCAGCAAATTCTTTTTTTTCTGAAGCTTGCCATACAGGAACAATATTATGAGCATCAACTTGAGATATAGGAATAGCTGTTTTCTGTAAAACTTTATTTAAACGATTTTTATATACTCTTAATGGGCTGAAATCGACAACTAAATGACCGACTTTATATTTATCTATGAATTTTGGAATAGCCTGGTCACTCTTACCTTGTAGTAAATGAAACTGAATGTTTAATTTACTTAAAGAGGATTGGACTTCTTTTAGACCATCAAACAAAAACTGATAATGCCTAATATTTGCTTGGGAATATTTATTGTAGTAATTAAAACAGACTATTAATGGAACATTATTTTTGAGAGCAATTTTTTGGGCTTCAAGAAGTGCCCAGTTATCGTTTGCTCTCTTGTCTCTTACCATCCAATAAAGGACAGACTTACCGTTAAATACTCCATTTTTTAAATGGCGTGTTCTATCAGAGGAGTTAGTCATAATTGACTAATAAACTAAACTAAATTATTTAGTTCTTTAAAAGTGACGAAAGTTTTATCAATAGTATCAGAGATATCTGGTAAAAGTTCTATTCCAAGTCCGCCAAAAATAACATCAACATTTAAATCAGAAGCTGTTTTGAAAATTGAAGAGACTTGATCAGCTGTTTTTGAAATATTGTCTCCTACGACAGACATGCAACACTGCATATTGCAAAGGTAGAAAACAATGAGATCAATTTTTTTATTTTTTATTACTTTATTAAGGTCTCCAAGTTCAGCATGGGACCCTGTATTGTATACATTATAACCTTTGTGTCTAAGAATTACCTCAGACATTACTACCCCTAAATCTGGAAGATTATCTTCGAAGTTTACACACAATGCAGACTTACCATTAAATGAGCCATTTGGCTTGTTATCATTTAAAGCTTCAGTAGCTCTAGTAATAATTTTTCTACTTATAAAAGCCTCTGCATGAGAGAGGTATTGCTCATGAAGAGCTTTTTCTACAATCATACTACCTGGATCGATAATTTTATCAAACAAAGTCTCAACATCAATATTATTCATGTAAGATCCAGAAATTATTGTTTTGACTGTCGTTTCATCTGACTCAATACTTGCATCTGCTAATTTGTAACTCAGTTCAGAATAACTGGCTTTTTTGATTAATTCATATATTTTTTTATGTTCAAACTTTGCTAGCGAGACATCAGTGCTTTTAGAAGCTTTTTTGTTCGACTTATAATATTCGCGAACATTCTGCATAGTAAACTTTCTATGACCGCCTGGAGTTTTATGGCAATTGATAGTGCCGTTGTCAGTCCACCTCTTTAGAGTAGATATGTTTACGCCCAAAATATCGGAAACTTCTTTAGAATTAAGATACTTCATTAACACATAGTACATATAAAAGGCACAAAAAATAAAGTATTTTTTGAGCGTTTTGAACTTTTCCAAATAAATAAGTATTTGAAATCTTAACCATATAGTATATAAAATTAAATATGAAAAATATATATTACATGCTTACAATAGTTTTTGTTGTTGTTCTAAATGGTGAAGAAAGATATAATAACGCAATTCCTCATTATGTTTGGGACTCTGACTCATCAAATGTTGGCCAAACAGAAATTTGGTTTCAAGATTGGACGGATTATACAAGATTATTCGTTAAATCTATCAGAGATACTTCTTCAATAGAAAAACATCCATATGCCAAAACAGATTTCAAAGATGAATATAAGAACGCCCGTGAATACAAAAAGCCTAACTATATACAATTATTAGGAAATATTAAATGGATTGAGCCTCAAAACTGGTCTGAAGATAATGTTAATGCGTTCAAATGGTATGTTGATAGAGATCAAAATTGGACTTATACTAATAAAACTTTATCTGGTGAAGCCAAGATCTCACAAAATAAGCTTCATTTAACCATTAAAGATTACGATAATGTAATTATTGATGTTGTTTCTAGATATAGAAAATATAAATGAAGCAAAGCAGAAAATTAACATTCATTATAAAATATTTTTTTTCAATATTTTTTAAATGGTCTGTGGTTGCTGCGATTTTGATTGGGACAATCGTTTTACCATTCTATATAATTAATTTCTTTTCAAAATAGACCATTTACAAAATCCTCTGCTTTTCTCTTAAGCTCATTTTGTATTGATATGTCTTTCTTGTCATACATAGCTACCATCATATTCATCCTGGGATTCTTTTTAAAGAATTCTCTATTTCTATTTACAAATGACCAATACAAAGAATCCCAAACACCACACCAATCACCTTTCTTGTAATCACTCATTTTTAAAATATAATTACTACCGCTGATGTAAGGCTTTGTAGCTAACAACCCTCCATCTGAAAACTGACTCATTCCATATACATTTGGTACCATTACCCAATCATATGAATCAATAAACATCTCCATAAACCATTTATAAGCAGAATTAGGCTTGATACCAATTAGTAACATTAAATTACCTAAAATCATTAAACGTTCTATATGGTGCGCATAACCAGTTTTTAAGCATTTTTTTATAGTATCATCTAAAGGTTCTAATCCAGTCGTTCCATCATAAAAAGATTTAGGCATTGGTTTATCATAATTCCAGAAATTTGAATTTCGTTGCTTTACTCCATCTGCAACGTAAATACCTCGCATAAATTCTCTCCAGCCAATCACCTGTCTTACAAACCCTTCTATAGAATTTAGAGGGACTGAATTGTTAGAGGAAAAGTCAAGTATCCCCTTAATGACTTCATCAGGAGTAATAAGACCTATATTTAAGTAAGGCGTGATAACACTATGGAATAGTGTAGACTCACTTTTTACAATTGCATCTTCATATGCTCCAAAATTGGCCAGCCTTTGCTCAAGAAATAAATGAAAAGATTCAAAAGCCTGCTTCCTGGTAACTGGATAATTGAATGCATCCATTATTCCAGGATTTAAACTATATCTTGATAAAATATGATTTTTATGTTTGACAAAGATATCATCCTGGTAGTCTATAGCAGGAATTTCAGGTGCCTCCATATTCTTTGGAAAACGTTTCCTATTTTCATGATCGAAACTCCACTTTTCTCCAATCGGAGAACCATCATCATTCATTAAAATATTATAGCGCTTACGC
>JAYPIC010000003.1:0-26963 GCA_038127595.1 bacterium
TCACAAGAGGTAAAAATGATTGAAAAAAATAAATATATTATTAATCTAACTAAACTCATTTAAAAAACTCCTGCAGATTTTAAAATTAAACTTAGACCAATACCAGATAGAATGATTCCCAGCGGTACAACCCAGGACTGGCCTCCGTAATCATCAATCAATTCTTTTTCAGATTTATCACTTAAAATAAAAATACCATCCTTCGATTTATCAATGACTGCCGTAACATTTTTTAAACCATGTGTTTCATCAAGCTTTGGCGATCTTGCATTACCAATAATATATACATTGTCATTTGGTTCTAAATATGTTACTCGAAAACGCATTCTTTTTTTACCACCAAACCAACCTCTTAATTTTACATTTTCCTTATTACAATAATCCTCAACTTTTGATGGGATATCATCAGAAAAGAACATCGCAGACTCATACTCACTATCTCTTTTCACATTTTTTAAATTTGCGTTCTCTAGATTTACAAGGACAGAGCCAGTATGGTCAGTTAAAAGAAAAGGTACTTGTTTTTTAGCTTTGTGACGAGTGACCCAGGTACGTCTTTTACCTCTTTTCATATATTGCTGTATATGAATATGCCAGTATACACAATCTTTCCCATCAAATGGATCGGTAAGCATTTTATTTCCACTTTCTATTTTACCTTTAAGCTCAGCCAAGCCCATTGCCACTGAACGAGCTTTGGATGTAGGTACATTTTCGATTAATCTTTTTATCTTTAAATTTTTTAAACTGTTATAAAACATAATTAATCCAAGGATTATGAGCATAGCACCAACCCCAAAACCATCATCATTATTGCCGCAATATGACACTTTATGTAAGGCTTTATTTGCTCCTTTTGCAATGAATTCACTTACATAGTAGGTAGCTAATAGATTTTTTATTACAAAAGTGATTTTTACCATTTTTTACAGGATTATTTGTATGAAAAATTGAACGTTATTTAAGGTTAAATTTAACTCCGATAAATGATACTATTGTTCTATTAGCCTTTAAAAACAAAATAGAACAAGGGCACAACACTCATGCTAAAAATATTAAGCAACAAAACATTTTTACTGTTTTTCTTGGGTAACATAATTTCACTTATTGGTTTTGGGTTTAACCTTATAGCAATAAGTTGGCTTGTTTTAGAACAGACTGGTTCTGAATTCGCCTTAGGTAAAATAATGGCTGCCGCAACCACTCCTGGTTTAATCCTAGCTTTAGTGGCAGGTATAATCATTGATAGAGTAAATAGAAAGTGGCTGTTAGTTAAACTAGATATACTAAGAGCATTGGTGCTGACCGCCTTCATATATTACCTCCAAATTGAGGGCTTTGGTTTATTGATTTTATATCCTGTTATGATGCTAATGGGATTGGGAAATTCACTTTTTTGGCCAACTGCACAGGCATTCGTCCAGGAACTTGTTGATGACAAAGAATATTTTTCTGCAAATGCCCTTCTATCAGCTAGCTATCAAGTTGGGTCATTAATTGGAGCTGGTGCGGGAGGTTTTATCGTTCATTTTTATGGTCCAATCTATGCTTTGTATTTAAATGTATTCGCCTACATTATTTCCGGGATTTTAATATCACTAGCTCCATTTGAAAGAAAAAACACCTCTCAAGATTCTGAAAGTTTGGTTGAGGAACTTTCCAAAGGCTTCATCTTTTTAAAAAATAAAATCGGCGTTTTATTTCTAGGTATTACAACCATTTTATCAGATGTAGCTATTTGGGGAGCATTGAGCGTTTTAACCATTACATTATCTAAAGAGGTATTTTTGAAAGGAAGCTGGGGTTATGGCTTCATGGATGGAATGTATGGTGTAGGCGCACTTCTTTCTACTATGATCATAGCTTTAATGACGAAAAAGTTTGGATATGAAAAATCACTAATAGCATGCTATTTCATTGCAGGATTAAGCTGTTATTTTTCACCATATACGCTGTCAATTTACTTTGCGGGAATAGCCTATTTTGTAATGGGTTTAAGTAATAATTCTGCCAGAATAATTATCAGAACCATCTTTATGGAGGTAATTCCAAATAATATAATGGGAAGAGTGCAGACTATATTTGGTGTATACACAAGGATCATGATGTTATTAAGCGTCCTTACAGCTGGATGGTTAACAGAAAATTATAATGCATTTATTGGCATGAATTTTGCGAGTATTCATTACTTAATTGCGCTTTTAGGTATTATTTTTTTAGCCAATTATTCAAAATTTAATAAAGAGATTTTCTCTAAATAAATAAAAATGCCTGAACTCCCTGAAGTACAAACTGTGGCAGATCATGTAAAACCCGAAATAATGGGTAATTACATTCTTTCAGTAGATCCCATCTGGAATAAAGTTCTGGATAACTTTGATTCGAAGGACATAGAAGGCAGGCACAAAATTTTGAATGTTACAAGGCGTGCAAAATTTATCATCATCCAATTCGAGAATTTCTTATTAGCCATACATCTAAGAATGACAGGTAAGTTGTATGTACTTGAAAATGACAGCCATCCGAAGCACACCAGTGCTATTTTCTTTTTAGAAGGAGGAAAGAAACTTATTTTTGAAGACACAAGAAAATTTGGAAGAATTTATAAATACAATGATTTGACAGAAATAAATAAAAGACATGGTCCAGAGCCACTTAGTTCCGATTTTAACACCGACTGGTTTGTTAAAAATATGAAAAGTAAAAAAAGAAATATCAAAGCACTATTATTGGATCAGTCATTTTTATCTGGATTAGGAAATATTTATGTAGATGAGAGCCTGTGGGCGAGTGGTATACATCCGAATTCAATTTCTTGTCACATACCCAAACAAAAAATCATATTACTTCATAAAAACATTCGCAGAATATTGCAAGAATCGATAGAGCAACTCGGCACAACTTTCATCAGCTTTACCTTTCTCAATGGCCAATCTGGAAATTATTCTAATGAATTAAAAATCTTTGGCAAACAAGGATGTAAATGTGAAAAATGTAAAAATATAATTATAAAATTAAAAGTTTCTGGTAGAGGAACACATGTATGTAAAAAATGTCAGAACATTTATAGAAGTTAAATCATTTAATTAATGATATTTTTTTTGTTGAATAGCCTTCATCTGTGCTTAGCCTAACAATATACGTCCCAGTGCTAACATTACTTCCGTTAAACCCTTTTCCATTCCACTGCCAAATTATTTGTCCTTTATTAGTTGAGTTAATAACATCACTAAAAACAACTTCCCCCTTAATATCGTAAATATGAACTTGATTTTGTTCTGCAAAATTTGATTTAATCTTCATCGATATATTTGAATTAAAAGGATTAGGGTAAGCTGATACAATGTCTATTTCATTAGGAACCACCCGATCATTGTTCAAAGATAAAATCGTATTATCTTGTCCAGGAGAAGGATATGCTAAGAAATCCCATTGCAATGAACCATCTTGGACTCTACCATAAGATAAATCTGCCTCCATTGATGGAAATGTTATCGAATCTATAATCGTGATTCCATTTGGTGCAGTAATCGATATAAACTCTCCGCTCCCTGATAATTTGAAGTTGGTATGTAATACCCCCTGCTCCTCATCATTATCGCACCAAAGGATCAGTTTTTCATCAGGATAAATATTTACATCTGATTCCGTTAACTGCCATTTAGTAATATTATTTTTATTATCTGAAAAATAATAGCCTTGCAAAAAAATCATTTGATCACTTGCGTTATAAATTTCAATCCAGTCATCATACTCTCCACTATTATCTGAAATCGTAGTATCGTTTATGGCCATAATTTCGTTAATCATTAGTCCAGAATTTGGAATACCAACTACAGCATAATGTTCATAACCATATTTTGGATACCTCCCAACTAATCCGTTTGAACCAGCAGTTATATACCAATAGGTCTGACCAACTTCAGAATTTTCGATAGTAAGTGACCAACGATCACTTTCTTCTACTTGCATAGAACCGACAATGGGATTTGGATAAAAATGAGATGAGTTCCAATCATTATCTTCTGTTTTATAATGAAATAAGACCTCATTAATATTTTCGTTAGAAAAAATTGAAGCGTTCAAAAATAGCTCACCATTTAATAACTGAATACTGTCAAATTGTTCAACATGATAAACATAAGGTTCAGCAACTTGATATGATATTTGACCAAATAAGGATGTAGATCTTTCCTGAATGAACTCTTTAATCCCTTTTTTTACATGTTGATTGGAAAAACTATACGAAAAGCTATTTTCAAAATCTAGGATACTAAATCCATAATCATACGTGTAATAATTGTCCTGAAGTACGGAATTATATATCATTGTTTTAATGGAGTCTAGCCGTTGGTCTAGATTTGCATTGTTTATCAACTGGGTGGCATAAAATTCTAAAAAATGAGAAAAGAGATTTACATATTTTTCATTTTGAAAAATATACTCTGTAAGCGGTCTAGGAGTTCCATCAATATTTGCATAGTCATAGGGGTCAATGGTTGACCAATTTGCACCAAACCAATCAACACCAAAAGTGTTATCATAATCAAAAGGTATCCAGTGAAACATATCTTTAGATGGTTCATGGTATAAATAAAAATTATTCTTCAGAAACCGATAATCATCCCATGACCCAGTTAATATGTTAATTGCCAGGTATTGAAGAACCTGTTTAACGTTTAACACAGTTTCTAGAGAATCAGGATCTTGATTAATTATTCTTATTAATCTTGCAATTTGAGAAAAATCATACTCGTCCTCATTTGATTTTAGTTCATATGGTCTTGTTTCGCTGTAATAAGGATGATATGAATTAGGATCATCACCTCTATATGTTAGATCAGCCGGCCAAATACATTTCCATAAATTCCCACTGTGATCATCAAAATTTCTTTCTAAAAAATTCTCATCAATATGTTCAATAGATACATACAAGCCATAGTATTCACCATTTATATAAAGCTCAGCATGTGATGCTCTGGTACTTGGGATATCAATTTTTTCAAAAATATCCCAGCAAATTTTACTTCTGGATATGGAGGGATCATTATGCTCTCCATTTAAATTTATTTTTTCTATGTCAAAAAACTGCCTTCCTCTTTTAAAATGATTAAAATCTATTTTAAAAGATTTTTTATCAGCATTTCTCGATGTGTTACCGCGGATACGAAAACCAATTGAATCAATATATTCATTGATATAAGCATTCTGAAAATGAAGAGATGCCACATGCATCGAATCACTCTCCAAATTTGCAGAATCAAATATCCAAGATAACGATTGTGGATCTATTTCTATATTAATTACTGCGACCTCAGAGTCATCATAAACCATCCATGAATCGTTTGAAAATAAGATTGAAGAAAAATAAAATATGAAAATATATTTATTCAAGCTTGTAAAATTTGTACGAATATGGTCCAATACTAAAAGAAAAAGTTTTATCAAAACAATTGATAACTTCTTCTTCAATGATATTTGAAGCAGTATTACATCCTCTAAAAAGCTCAATGGATTCATCTTGAGATTTTGGGCCGTTATTGATCACCAAGATTATTCTCTCATCAAAATATGATTTCAATGTTATAAATATTGGTCCTTTACTTTTTAGTATCGTCTGATCTCCAATTGCTAGGCTAGGGTAACTTAACCTAGCTTGATTTATAGATTTAAAATGATTAAATAACTCTTTTTCATTTTTATCAAGATTAAACCTCATTAGCCTTCTATTTCCAGGGTCTTGCTCGCCAATCATACCAATTTCTTCACCATAGTATATGATAGGAACTCCAGGTTGGGACGAATTGAAAGCGTGAAAATTTGCCAGTTTACTGTAGGTGGATAAATTTCTCGTTTTCTTTACAGGATTATCAAAAGCTCTAGCAATACCATCTTCATCAAATGAGATTTGTCCATCAGCGTATGACATGAACCTTAATTGATCATGACTACTTGTAATATTGCCCATTAAATGAATGGGTCCAAATGAACTTGAATTTTTATAAATGATATTCTCAACCCCTTTAAAATCCGTTTTCGAAGAGCTAAATAATGACCGGACATTAAAATAAATACCAAAATTAAATTGAGCATTAAGCTCCGATGGGTTAACATAAGAACCTATAAGTTCATCTGAACCAAATGTCTCGCCTATCTGATAAAAATCTTTATTAGGGAATTCATTTTTTATGTTTTTTGTTAGTTTTTTCCAAAAAGAGTGGGGAACATGTTTTACTGCATCTTGCCTAAAACCATCAATATTATATTTTTTTACCCACCAGATTGCATCCTCTGTAACTTGATTTATTGCTTCAATGTTATTTGAAAAATCAAATGAGGGTAAAAATTCATCAAACCAGGTTGTAAGCATTGTCTCTCCATCCCAAAGCCTGATATTTGGATTACCATCTGACAAATAAAAATCACCAAACCAGTCCTCATGATCTTGAAAATAAATATGATCTTGGTGAACATGATTAGACACAAAATCTAAAACAACTTTTATATTTTTTGAGTGTGCTATATCAACCAAATTATTAAAATCTTCTTCTGTACCAAACCTTTCATCGATTTTTCTTGGCTCAATAGGCCAATAACCATGATAACCTGAAAAACTGCGATTAGGTTTTATATACTCTACATAGCTTGAATCAGGCTGCGCTTGAATTGGTGAAACCCAGATAGCATTAATGCCTAAATCAGAAAAATATCCTTCATTTAGTTTTTTGTTAATTCCTTGAATATCACCACCCTGAAAATTTGCAAGTTTATGCAGCTTGGGATCTAAGATCTTCCGATTATTCTGTTTATTACCATCAAAAAAACGATCTACCAATGTGTTGTAAATAATTTTAAAATACCATGAGTCTTGGACTGCATTTAATGGTATACCAGATGAAAAAACGGTTCTATTTTCATGTGTGTAGTTACCTTCATGATCTTGCACATATACCCTCAAAATACCATCATTAAAATTAGATATATTTACTACTAGTTCCTTTTCATCAGACACAGTCATAAGGCTATCAGGCAACAGGTTATTATCAAAAAGAGCAATAATTCCTCTTGGAATAGCAACTTCATTATTTTCTATATATTCAAAAAATAAAAGGTCTTTAGTTTTGTTTTTTTTGAGAAGTTGAGATGAAAGACTAGTATCTTTATTAGTTAAATCGATCAAAGAATTATATCCACCTATATTGTTGGATACTACATTTTCATTTATAGGATCTAATACTTCATTTCCATCAACAACGAATTTGTATTCATATTTTTGTGGTTCTAATTGAATCTCAATTTCAAAAAGCCCACTATTTGATTCAACCATTTGAAATGAGTTTCTAGACCAGTCATTAAAGGATCCCATTACAAAAACAGAAGATGAATTTGAAGATTCAAGGAAAAACTTATGTTTGACCATAGGCAAATAACGCACAACTAAATCAATTTTTTCCCTACCAGCCAATATTTTAATTAATTCAAAACTCTCCTCTTTTCCAAAACCATCTATGGTCAATATGTTACCTACTAATTCATGATTATTTTCATTTTGGAATCTTAAATCAAGATTTTGAAATGAAAGATAATTGCCAAGATCAAAACTGCGAGTAGTGCCTGCTTTTACTTGAAATTCTGGGAAAGTATATACTTCTATATTTTTTTCATTTGCACATGAAAAAAAACTGAAAGTTGCCAATGATAAAAATATTTTATAAAAATTTTTATAAATGACCATAAAACTTATTTTTTTATTTTTCTCTTTGAAGAAAAACGCCTGATAATTTTGGTAATACTATTTTACTATCTACTGTTTTAAAACCAACTAGATTAAAATCATTATCATCTAACAATATTTTCCAATTCCCTGGCGGAAGTGCTACTTCCTTAGTTTCATCAAAATGCCCATTAAAAAAAACTGCTAAATCGCTATCAGGGAAATATCCAATTACTCTTTCGTCAATCACATCAAAAAATAAATTATCTGTATTCAAAGAGCTGAGAGACAGAAATTGTTTTCTCAGTTCAATTAAATTTTTATAAAAGTTAACTAGTTCAATATTCACTGGTAACTCACTCCAGTTTACCCAGTTAGTTGAATTATCTTTGTTGTATGGGTTTCTATCCATTTTACCAACATTGATATCGTTGACAGAAGTAGAAGCAATTATCTGAGAATGGCCCCATTCTTGACCTTGATGGATGATTGGAACACCCTTGGAAAGCAAAAGGAACATTGCTCCAAGTTTATTTATTTTTAATTGAGTATCATTTAGTTTTATATGTTTTATTGGGTCATTTATTATATCATATTTTTTATTTAAACCAAGTGAAAACCTAATATAATCATTGAAACAATAATCATCGTGAACCTCCAAAAAATTAACAGCATGCTCTGATAATGAATATGTTTTGGTTTTTCCTGAAGTTGTACCAGATAGCAAACTCTTTATGTCATCAATATTTTCACCCAGCCTATATTCTCCGAATAAGAATCCTTTTATATTTGTATCATGCAGATCACCTCTCATGACATCTCTAAAATATGCATTAAAAGAGCCCCAGCCTAGTTTAGAAAATTCACTTTCTCTTTCATTCCATGCTTCGCCATAAAGATAAACATTAGGATTTATTGCTTTGAGCTCTTTTTCAATTAATGTTGCGGTTTCTGCACTTAATAAATAGCATTGATCAAATCTGAATCCATCAATATGGTAATTTATCATCCAATGTTTAAGAGATGATAGTATGTACTCTCTTACTTTTGCATTATCAGTATCTAATAAATTCCCACAACATTGAGATTTATAACTACCATCATCATTTAATCTAAAATAAATACTTTTGTCGATGTATTTTAGCGGGTGATAATCATAATTTGAAACATGATTAATAACTACATCTAAGATAACCGCTATACCATTTTTATGTAGCTCTTTAACCATCTGTTTCATTTCTTTTACAGCCAAACCTTTTTGACCATTCCATGAATTTGCTACAGGAGAATAGTCAGATGCATAATAAGATTCAGGCGCCATAAAAAAAGTAGGCATGTACCCCCAATGATTTCTTTCATATGGATTCCAATCATTGAAAAAACCGACAGTATCAACCAGATAGGGAATTTCGAAATTTGCAAAATCCCATAACGGTAAAAATTGAACAGCATTTACACCAAGGTTTTTTAAATGTTCAATTCCACCTTTTTGACCTGGCTCGATAAACCCCTTGTAGGTGCCTTTGCTTTTTGCTCTAGAAGTCTCATCAATTGTCATATCTCTAAGATGGGCCTCATATATCACAAGATCATGCATTTTTACTTTTGACCAACTATCATTTCCCCAATTAAAACTTTCATCAATAATTAATGATTTTGCGACATGTCTAAAATTGTTTTGAGTTACTGCAGATTTAGAGTATGGATCTGCAACAATGACATTAGGGTCATTTAAAGGACCTACCAACCTATACCCATATAATGTACCTACACCCAGCCCTTCAATTGTGATTTCCCAATCGCCTGAGTTAATTTTTTTCATTTCATGTTCTCGACCCTTTAAATCATCATAATTTTCAAAAATAACTAACATTACACTATCAGCATTAGGCGCAAAAATTCTAAAATCAACTTCATCAGTTTTCAGGAAAAAACCATACTCTGCCTTATAACCTGTATCTGAATTACTGCATGAGATCAATAAAAAACAAAATAGAAAAAAATATAATTTCAAATAAAATTGAATGACTTTCATTTTGTAGAATATCCTATTTCATCAATATAATTTTTTTATTAGTTGTGGTATCATTTTGCTTTATGAGAACAAAATACATTCCAGTCGGTACATCTAATCAATCAGAGTTTCGTCCATTCCAATTAAATGTATTAATGCCTTTATTAATATCGTTTCGGACCTGATGAAAAATCATTTCACCAAGTGCGTTGTAAATGGAAAAGCGAATCAAATCTTTTGAACTTGTTTCTACCTGTATCAAAATATTAGAATTGAATGGATTTGGAAATGTTTCAATTTTTTGAAGTGTATTGTTTAGATGCGATTCTATACTTTCAGAAAAGGAATTTGCCGATAACTGATATTGATTATTTGTATAGACTACAGCATCCTTCGCTTTAATCAAAAAATTTCCATAATTCCCATCAGCAGTATGTAAGATATCATTTGAATCAAATATATTATACCAATGACCTGAAGATAAAAATGGAACATCCAAAATATTTTGATCTGCAGACGAAAAATTTGCTATGATAACGGCCTGATCATTTAGACTATTATCACGATTATCTTTGTATCCGTAAACCACCACTCCCTGATTGGTATATCGATATAGGTCATAAAACTCTCCTTTGGAGAAAGCAGGATTGTTTTTACGCAAATAAATTAGTTTTTTATAATGTTCAAAGTGACTCTGCCCATTTTCAGTTTCTAAAATACTCCAATCTACTGGCCTGTAAGATAATTTCTCTTCATCCCAATTTCCATTCTGGTTCTGGTCAGTCCATCCAGATTTAAATCCAAATTCTTGACCTTGCCAAAGCATTGGTATACCATTTGAAGTAAATAAGATAGTTGAGTAAAATTTGTCTCTTGTTAGAGCTTGCGCCATTGTAAAGTTATCAAACTCTACCATTTCCTGTATTAAAGATTGCTCATCATGACTTATCATATATTTTACTGCTTGTGTAAAATTTGAGTATGGTGTTCCCCAATTTGTGTATTCATGGAGACCAATTATTTGTCTCATAATATCCATGGTACTATTATACTGATTATGTGAATCACTTTTGAGTCTGTCGTGGAAACTATCATGCCAACCTGAAGATAAATTTGTATTTTCTATTAATGAAATATTAGCTGGAAGATGCTCAGCAATTTGATAGATAGTAGAGTCATGATCATATAATGCGTTCGACCAACCATAAACACCCAGGCTAGGCTGAGAAACACTCCATCCCAAGTGCGCTGCAGCATCAAACCTAAAACCATCTATTTTATATTCATCAACCCATATACGATGAACTTTATTTATATATTCTATCGTATGCACATTAAAGTGATCCATATCTAACATACCCCAAGACTCAGGTGCCTCATTTGGGTTCATTTGTTCATGATGTTTGATATACGGATTATGATCATAGTCAGGCTGCATTTGCCAAAGTGGGCTTGAGGACCTAATATGATTCCATATTATATCAAGAATAACAGCTATTCCCCTATTATGGCATTGATCTACAAAATACTTAAACTGTCCAGGCGTTCCATAACTATCATTTACAGCAGAAATAATTTGGGGGTCGTATCCCCAAGAATGACTTCCAGGAAATTCCGATATTGGCATAAGTTCAATTGCATTAATTCCCAATGATTTCAAATGATCTAACTTTTCTAAAACATGTTGAAATGTTCCTGCACCATTGCCAGCTGCTGAAAAATCGTCTATGTGTAGTTCATAAATCACCAATGTATCTAAGTTTGGCCTAGTATAGTTGGTGGAAGTCCAATTGTAATCATCTGCCATTGTAGCCCCACCTGACCCAATTTCCATTCGTGTTTTGTCATTCCTAACCATTCTTGACAAAGGGTCAGGAAATGTTGTCCCGTTTGGAAGAAGGTATTCATAATCGTAAATACCGTTTGGAAGATCCAATTCTGTCCACCAGACATCGGATGATGATGGATCTTTCTTCAAAGTGATTATATTTTCAGCTTCAACATCATTTACATTGCTAATTTTGATCTGAACAAACTGGTGATTAGGCACCCTTATCGATACATACATAAGTCCATCATTTTGCTGAGGGCCAAATTCTAAAAAATTAGGAATTGTTTCTTCTATTACTTCTACTTGGTCCTTATTAAACGCTACATACTCATTACCGTCTATGTATACAAGAATGCGAAAACTTTCAAAAAAAGAATATGGCAAATCAAAAGGAACATAAAAAACACCATTTTGAAATAAATTTGTCGAGGAAAGAAACCTCTCACCCGCAACCTCATACTTTATTGAATCAACAACAGTGGAAGATGAAATACTGATACTCATTCCAATAACCAATTCATCATCATTTAGGTGGAAAGATGGTTGAAAAAATAATGGATCGCTTACCACTAAAATAGAATTATCCCAACCATCTGATGTAACTACAGGGTTTAATGGGTCCTGAAACCAGGAATAATCACTCCCCGATGCATTTTGATGAGTATGAAATTTATATAAGTATTCCTGGCCTATGTTCAGAGTATATGATTTACGGTAAGAGTTAATATCTGAATCATAGTACATCAAAGAGGGAGCACTAGGACTGATAACTCCATTTGAATTTGGGCCCCAATCATTAGCGGTTCCATCTGGCATTGTGCCTGGAACAAAAATTCTTACAAAGTTCTCATCAGAGTCCTTTACGTAACGAAAGGTTACATCAAGTGTCTGCGAAAAAATAACCGATAAAAAGAAGCCAACGCAATATTTTACTATTTTCATATTTTTACTTCTTTAGACAAATGTCTAAACCAAAACCAGTATAGCCCAATTGATAAAAAGAAAAATATAGACAGTAAAATGAAAAAATTTGACCACTGCTTTAGTACAATCATCATACCTGTTAAGAACAGTGTTATTTGCCAAGGCACCGCAAAAAATATTGAAATTATATCTCTTTTATTTTCTTCATTTATTTTAGAAATAATGCTAGGATCTAACTTAGACCTTATATTACTCCAAAAACCAAATGGTCGTGTAATTTTATAAAAATTTAAAAGTATTTTTTCATCAGTTGGCTTAGAAAATAATGTACCTAGAATACATCCTAATAATGAACTGCCGCTGGCAATTAAAAATGAATTGTATTCTGCTATTTGGCCAGAGAAAATTTTAGTCATAATTGCAGCTACCATACCAAAAATAGTACCTACTGCAAACCCATATCCATTAAACCTCCACCAGTACCATCGTATTACCTGAGGAATGAACATACCTGCTCCAATACCCATCGTAATCCAGCCCCAAATCTCATTAATATTAGATATAGTTAAGCTAAATAATAGTGCCATAGCAACGATAACTAAGGAACTTATCCGACTTTGTAACATCAGCTCTTTTTGCGACGCATTTGGCCTTAGATATGTTTGGTAAAGATCCTTTACCCAGTATGCTGCGCCAGCATTAACAGTAGAATCAAACGTTGACATTGCAGCCGCCATTAAGCCCGCAATTAAAAGTCCTTTAATTCCTGTCGGAATATAATATTTTATAACTGTGGGCAATACTAACTCGGGATCAGCAATGACATTATAATCTGGATTCAAACCGTGGTAAATGCCAAGCATAGCAAATGATGCTATCAATGGCCACCTAAACGCTAATAAACTAGTCCAAAATAAAGATAAAATGCCTGCCTCTCTATCTGATTTAGCTGCAAAATACCTCTGCAACATGTATCCACCAGCACCACTGGCACCTTCTAAAGTAACCTTGAATAGATAAAACATAATGGCAATACCAAATAAATTATATATTTCAAATGTTGAACCTTTTGGCATACTCATTTCCTGAGGAGGTGTAATTCTCGTCCACTCAGATAGAGATGTTTTTATTTGCGTAAATGTTCCATCAACCATTGGCACAGAAATAAAAAAACTTTCAGGTAAATCAACAGTAATCATCGCAGTAATAGATATGTACATGATTACAAAAAAAATAAAAATACCTTGAAATACATCTGTCCATACAACCCCATATAGACCACTAGCAACAGTGTAGATCATTGCTAGTACGACCATTAATAAGGAAGCATAGATAGGTTCAAGCGATAAAAATTCTCCAACAAATTTCCCGGCACCAATAATGAAGTATGTAACCATTGCTACAGTCATAATTATAGATGCTAAAGCTGCAATGACTCGCGCTAGGTCACCCTCAAAACTTTTGCCAAATCGAAAATGCATCCATTCAGCTTGTGTCATAACTTGTGAGCGTCTATTCCATTTACCCATAAATACCATTAAAAAAGCCATGATTAGTGTTACTCCACCCCTTATCTCAATGAAGAACCCTTTTGTGCCTAATGCATAGATAAAAGCTGTGTTAATCATTGTACCAGCGATGTCAGTATTCGATGCCATACCAGAGGCCCCTAGAACCCACCATGGCAATTTGCGATTACCTAGAAAAAAAGAATCAATTCCTTCTGATGCTTTTTTTTGCGCCAGAAGTCCAACAAGCACGATTGCAAACAAATAAACAATTACAATTATAATATCAATTGTTTCCATATCAATTCCTAACTATAGTATAGTTTTTGATAATCTCTTAACATTCTTTGAGATGTAAAATCTACACCAGTTTTAATTGAATTTCTCATTATTGAAATCCACCTTTTCTTATTTTCATAAAAGGTAGGGATCACATCTTTTTCTAAAACATCGTATAGACTATCTGCATCACTTTCATTATCTGAGTTTTTAGATGTTCCAATAGACCAACCATTTATTTTATTATTACAACCTTCTTCCCACCACCCATCTAAAATGGATAGGTTAGGAATTCCATTTAATGCAGACTTCATACCACTCGTACCAGATGCCTCATTTGGCCTTAACGGTGTATTTAGCCAAACGTCTACACCAGTTGTAATTAATTTTCCTAGCCACATATTATAGTTTTCTAAATAAATAATTTTAATTTTACCTTCAAACTTTTTAGCATTTTCTATAATTCCATAAATTAATTCTTTACCCTCTTTATCGTTTGGATGCGCTTTCCCTGAAAAGATCAATTGAATATTTCCTCCTCCAATTTCTATCAGTCTTTCAGCATCTTTGAAGATTAATTGGGCTCTTTTATAGGTAGCAGCTCTTCTTGCAAATCCTATGGTTAAAACATTTGGGTCTAATGCTTTAGAAAGTTGCGAATTTGCATAATGCAATAAATCTGTTTTTGCATTTAAGTGAGCGTTCCATAATGAACTTGAATCCATTTTATCAATATCTAATAAAAGCTCTGGTCTTATTTGCCAGCCAGGGAAAAATTTATCATATAAGGCAGCAAAAGAATTACTAACCCATGTATAGTGGTGAACACCATTGGTAACATATCCTATGTCTTTCCAAGGAAACTGTTTTTGAGCCACATCTCCATGCAGCTTTGAAACCCCGTTTGCTGAGCTACTAAAGTATAAACCTAATTCTGTCATATGAAATTTATTTTGTTGCAATGAAGGTAAAGGAAGCTCGCTTGGCACCAAGTCACCAAGTATTTCCTTTACTAATTTAAATTCAAATTGATCATGCCCTGCAGCTACAGGAGTATGTGTTGTAAAATGACATTTTGATCTAACTTTATCAATGTTACCTTTAAATTTTTTGAGAAGATCTAGGACTAAAAAAGAACAGTGGCCCTCATTCATATGATATTTTATGATTTTGTCTTCCCCCAACACATCCAACAATTTCATTCCCCCAAATCCTAAAACTGCTTCTTGAAGGATTCTGTGCTTATTATCACCTGAATATAATCTTAATGTAATTTCACGGGTTTCATTGTCATTTTCAGGTATGTCTGTATCAAGAAAATATATTGGAATATTATTTCCATTAATGCTTTTGTGGTTATATACACTGGCTTTGATATAAGTTTTTTTACCATTTAACTTTATCGAAAACATATGATCAAGCTGTTTTAACAATGGCTCCGGAATAAATTTAGGGTATATCTCTTTTTGCTTACCTTCTTGATCAATTATCTGCTTAAAATATCCTTCTTTATATAATAGGGATATAGCAACCATATTAATACCAAGATCAGCAGCGGACTTTATGTGGTCACCCGCTAAGACTCCTAGTCCACCACTGTATGTGGGTAGATTAGATGATATGCCTATTTCTGCAGAAAAGTATGCTATTTGATTATCTGTCATCACGCTCTCCCCGAACTATGTGTAATTGATTTCATCACGCTCACTAAACCATCATGCAAATCATTTAAATTATATTTCCAACTCCAATTAGCATTACTTAATGTACCTGGTTCATTCATTCTGCAATCACTCTCAAGGCCAATTAGATCCTGCAATGGAATAATGACTAATGGATATTCTGTTTCCATGCAATATTTAATGATTTCAAGATGTATATCACTGGAATTTTTATCAATAATTTGTCTGAGTTCATTGGATTGAAAATTAATCTCACCTCTACGAAATGAATCTTTTAATTCTTTTTCATACCAGCCTATTAATGTGTCGTTATCATGAGTTCCTGTAAACAATACTTTATTTTCTCTCTCTTTCTTAGATATATTATAGTAATCAAACTGAAATACCTTCATACCAGGTATATTTTTAAAAGACCTAAGTTCAATGACTTCATTTGACAACTCACCCAAATCTTCGGCAAGTATCTTTAACCTAGGGATATTGTTATATAGTGCATCGATAAACTGCCTTCCAGGCCCATTAGACCATTTACCATTTATTCCATTTTCGTGCTTAACAGGTATTTCCCAAAATTTTAAAATACCATTAAAGTGATCGAACCTTACTAGGTCAACAGTTGATGTTAAATAGCTCATTCTTGATACCCACCAACTGTAATTATCTTCGGAGTGAATTTCCCAATTATAAATTGGGTGCCCCCAGACTTGTCCCTCTTCCATAAAATAATCTGGTGGACAACCAGATTTAACAACCATGTTTCCATCATCATTCAACTTAAATAAATGCTGATTTGCCCAAACATCCGCACTATCATGCGAAACATATATTGGCAAATCACCAATTAAAGAAATGTTTTTATCATTTGCATAATTTTTCAATAAATGCCATTGTTTATCGAAAAAATATTGAATGATCTTAATAATTTCTATTTCTTCATTGTTAATTTCTAATACGCCCTCTAATGTTTTTCTGTTGAAACATTTTAAATCATTGTCCCATTCAAACCATGGTAAATCATTATTTTTATCTTTTAATACTTTATAAGCTGCATAACTATTTAACCAATATTTATTCTTTTCACAAAAAATTTTAAAATCATCATTTTGCTTATGTTTAAACTTTTTTTGAAAAGCTATAGCTGCTTTTGTAAGTAAAGGTAATTTCCATTTTTTTAAACGATTAAAATCAATTTTTGGACTATTTGGATCTATAGTATAATCGATATCGCTATTATCTAATAGTCCATCTACTAACAAAAGATCTAAACTGATGAACATTGGATTTTGCGCAAAAGCTGAACTAGTATCATAAGGGCTATTACTATCGTTTGGCTCATTTGTTGGCAGAATTTGCCAATATACTTGACCCATTTGCTCTAATTTATCGATGAAATTATATGCTTGTTCTCCTAGATCACCTATGCCATGCTTACTAGGCAATGAGGAAATATGGAGCAGAATCCCACTTTTTCGATTTTCTAACATAATGAACCTATTTTGAGTCGAACAGCGATTCTAATTTGACATCTGATTCATCTAAAATTGATGATACAATTTTGGTTGAATCAAACCCTAAACGGTTACCGGCAAGCGTAATGTCCAAGATAAGATGGTCGGTTGCTATTTCAGTGATAGCCTGGTTTTCAGTAAAGATAGACCTACTATCATCATGTTTTCTTGCGCTTCCCATCATAGTAAATTTTTTATCTACCACTAAAATCATTTTTGGTTTCCATACTTTTCTAAGTTTATTCTCATCGATATCGTAACTAACTAGTTCACCAATTTTTTTAGAAATCTTCGTAAATGAAAAAAGAGTTATATGAACCTGACGAGATGATGCTTTTTTTAACTCATCATTTATTTCTTCAATTTCACGATTCCATGCACTCAATACTATTTGTTCATTTGATAAATCTATCATTTCCTTGGCTTTTTCAATCATATTGCCGTAACCATGCAAATGCCAGAAATCAAAAGCTTCATCATTCGGGTCTACTTCTTCAATAGCATCTTTCAAGTCATCCATTCTTTTATTATGCTTCTTATGTAAAAGATCGATTAAAGAGGAAGCTGGAAGAGGGATATAACGTCTGGGGTCTTTACCTACGCTACTTACTAGACCCATGTTAACAAGTTTAGCTAAAACATTATAAATAGCAGATCTTGGAATATCAGCTTGCCCACTAATTTCATATCCAGTAGATGGGTTTTTTCTTAGTAGAGCAATATATGCTTTTGCGGCATTTGATGTCAGACCAAATTCTTTTAATAAACTTTGAAGATTATTCATTAAATTATCTTTTCTTCAGCAATTTTAAATTTTTACGAAAATACTATATTATATTATTTAAAGAATTATAAATTAATAACTCATAATAGAGTTACTAATATAAAGTTTTTAATTAAATCAATGAATAACTTTATAAAAATAATATGATAGTATGTCAATTTTTACCAATGAAATAATAAAATATATTAGCTTACTTCTGATTTTTTCCATGAACCTATATGCAGGAACAACAGGGAAAATAGTTGGAAAAGTTACAGATGAAAATGGTAATGCGCTCATCGGCTGCAATGTCATTGTTAAAGGCACATCATTAGGAGCAGCAACGAATCAAAATGGTGAATATTTCATACTAAATGTCCCACCTGGCTATTATCAAGTTTCAGCATCAATGATCGGGTATGGCGGTGTTACGATAAAGGATTTACAGGTAATAGTAGACCTAACTGCGAAAGCAAATTTTAGGTTAAACACAGAATCTATTGAAGGGGAAGAAGTTGTAGTTGTTGCTGAGACTCCCACAGTTCGGCTTGACCAAACATCAATGGCAGCTGTGATTAGCGCAGATGATATTGAAAATTTGCCTGTGTCTGAGATATCTGATTTGATAGAATTACAAGCTGGGGTTGTAAAAGATGAATCTGGAGGCTTTCACGTAAGAGGAGGTCGAAGCGGAGAGGTATCTTTCTGGGTTGATGGTATTTCCACAACTGATGCCTACGATAATTCCTCAGGTTTAGAAATTGAAAATTCTGGCGTTCAGGAGATTCAGGTCATTAGTGGTACATTTAATGCAGAGTATGGACAAGCTATGTCTGGGATTGTAAATGTAGTAACCAAAGACGGTAGTGAAAATTTTGAAGGAAGCTTGAATTTATATTCAGGAGGTTTCCACTCTGCTCATAATGACATTTACTCCATTTCTTCTCCATTTGCAAATTGGAAATCTTTTGATGATAAAAACAATAATGGCGTATGGGATTATGGAGAAATCCTATATGATGTTAATGGTAATGGTGTATACGATGAAGGTGAATCTTATTGGGATAAAAATGGAAACAATCAGTGGGATGGTAATGACTATATGGAGGACATAAATAGTGATGTTGGTACTGATGGATATTTAGGTGATTATTATGATGCTAATGGTGATGGAAATTATACCCAGCCTAGCATTGGCGAAGGGAACGGAAGAAAAGATTGGGGTGAGCATTCATTTGACTTGAATAGTAATGGATATGTTGATCAGATTAATTTTTTGAAAGATCCTCTTCAACAAATAAACCTAGCTGCATCATTAAGTGGGCCTATAACACTTCTTCCTTCAAATTTCACTTTTTATAGTAACTTAAGAGTTTTTAAAACAAATAATCGTTATTATGGCATGAATCTTTTCCTGCCAAATGGAAGCTTTGGAGATGAAAGCATTGTACCATTGGCACCATTTGAAAAAATGTCAGGTCAGCTCAAACTAACCTGGAAGAGGTCTGCCCAGACAAAGTTATCTTTTACTTCTTTTTTAACAGAAAAAACCTATAGAAACTTTGATTCTTATTATAAATACAACCCAGATGGAATTAATTGGAACTATGAAAAAGATCTGTCTTACATCTTTGATATTACGCGCTCAATTTCATCAAAAACATTTTACGAGTTTAAATTTTTAAACTTTTCAACACAGTATTCACAAAAACTATTTAATGACGTTCAAGATATACCATTTCAATCAAAATTAATTGAAGCTCAAGAGCTTGATTCTTATAATTTATCTGATAGTATCTTTATTAGAAGTGGATATGATATCCTAACAAAAATTCCTAGGTACGAAGTTATATTGGAAGATGATAACATGATATCTATCATAGATAGAAAAGATCAAAGTGGTTACATTGCTAGTGATCAATTTCAAACACCTGCATGGTCATTTGGCAGAGGCGGGACACAAAACGGAAGATTTGAAAGAGAAACTCGCTTTCAGCAAATCAAATTTGATATATCAAGTCAAGTTAACATAAATCATTTTGTTAAAGCAGGACTTTTAGTAAAAATATATAATATGGAGGTTGACGACAAATTTATCGTGCCTGAAAATAATGGGTCTTGGAGTGTTACAAGTTCCGGTGATACTATAGGGTTTAATTCATTGAACGGGTCAAGAGTGTACCCTTTCAAACCAACAATTAATCCAACATATACCACGAACCATAACTACCTAAAAGTTAAACCAAAAGAAATTGCATTTTATCTTCAGGATAAAATTGAGCTAGATGAAATAATTATTAATGCTGGCATACGTTTTGATTATTTTGATCCAAACTGGAAAATTCCAAAAGATTCTCGCATGCCAGAAAACAGGAAATATTTTTTAGCAAATTCTGAAAATGACACCATTGTTTTCTGGGAGCATGACGTTGATCAGATTTCACAAAGTATAAATATTATAGATTCATTAAATCTCCAAGGTGCTGTCAACATAGAGAATCTGTTTTCAGCTCAAAATTCAAATGCCGCACCAATGGAAATTTTTAATAGCCAGATAGATTCTATACGCAATGATTATCGTTGGAGCTATGGATATAAAAAAGCTAATACATCTTTCCAACTTTCACCAAGAATAGGTATAGCTTACCCTATTACAGATAGAGGTGTAATACATGTTTCATACGGACATTTTTTTCAAATCCCTCAATTTTCATTTTTATATGAGAACCCTGAATTTGAAATTACGAATTCAAATAATGGGGGTATTCTAGGAAATGCGAACTTAAGACCAGAAAAAACAATAATGTATGAGGTAGGAGTCAAGCAAGAGGTTGCAAGGCTAACATCAATTGATGTGACTCTTTTCTATAGAGATACTAGAGATTGGGTTGGAATATCACCTACCATAAAAAAATACCCTGTTGGTAATTACCGAAAATATCAGAATATGGATTACGCAAATACCCGTGGTTTTACCATAATGCTTGAGAGAAGATATCAAAATAATTTTGGTTTAAATATTGACTATTCGTGGATGTTAGCTGAAGGCACATACTCTAATCCAACAGACGCTTATTTTGATGCGTTAAATGATCAATCACCGAGACTTGCAATGGTTCCACTAAACTGGGACCAAACTCACACGCTTAATATGAGATTAACTTTTGGAGGGAATAACTGGATCACTAGCATAATTGGAAATTACTGGAGCGGAAAACCTTACACGCCTGAATTCAAAACTGGCAGCGTGAGCGGCTCAAGCGCATTCGCTGGGTTCGCAGAGAATAGTTCTCGTAAACCAAATATTATTTCTTTTGATATGCGAACATCATACGATCTAAAGCTTCTAGGATTCAGGTCTAACATTTTTATCAACATATATAATATTTTTGATATTAGAAATGAAATAAATGTTTGGAATGATACAGGCAGAGCAACATACACTCTTAGCGCAAATGATGTTTCATTAACAAATCCTGAAAGAATAGGAAATTTAAATGAACACTTATTAAAACCTGAGTGGTACTCGGAGCCAAGGAAAATTGATATTGGATTAAATATTTCTTTTTGACCATGATTAAACATATAATCCTAACTATATTCATCAGCCATCTTATTTTTGCAAAAGGAAGTGAACTCTCCAGAGCCAAAAATACTCACTCAGGAAATAAGGTAAGATCAACATTTTATAATTATGGTCTTGTCGGGAGGTGGAGTTCAGAACCTGAAGATATCGGCGGAGAATGGCCAATTAATTCAGGGCACGAGTACATCGGTGATGTTGGTCACTTAGTCGGATCAGAATTTCAAAATTTAGATGGTCAACTCAAAAAAAGTGTAACTACAGTTTATGGTCCCAGAGGAAGCGAAATGAACCAAGATATTCATTGGGGGTGGGAGCCTTTGCCTGGTTATACAAATCCTGATACTCCTTTAGTTGCTATGAGCCATATGGGACCAAACGAAGATGATCCAGAATACATACACACTTGGCCAAACTCTTGGCCAGATAAAACAAGCGACCCCATCGATCCAGGTTGGCCAGGAAGTTGGAACGGATACTTTGGAAAAAACCAAAAAAATGCTGAACAGGAATCATATTTTGTTATGGATGATTATAATGATGCTGAGTTCAATTATTTTCCTGACTCCTTAAACCTTGAGAGAAGAGGCTTAGGGTTAGAATGCGCTGTAAGGGGGCTCCAATGGAATCATATTTTAGCTGAGGATGTGCTCTTTTGGCTGTATGATATCAAAAATATAAGCGATAAAAACATTGATAAAATGGTTTTTGGATATATTGTTGGCACAATAACAGGTGGAGATGGTGATAGCCAGGATGATTGGGCAGACTTTGACAAAGTCGACGACATAGCATTTTCGTATGATAATGGGACTGATTTAGAGTCAGGATTGGGAGGAATCGGAGCCAGCGGTTGGTCGCCCGTTGGCTTAGCTGGATATGCTTTCCTAGAAAGTCCTGGTAACCCTTATGATGGTATCGATAATGATGGGGATGCATCTTTTGGAAGCGGAAATACAATTACCACTCAAATGTTTGAACCAGTAATCTTTTCTCCAGGTGACACTGTTGTAATTATCGACTACACTACCTATGAAAGAAGTTTGATTGCATTTCCTCCAGATTCATTGACTATAACAAAAGGAAATGATATTTTTGTTTTTAAGCCAAACCAACCAATTGAAGAAATAGCACGTAATTTATTTGATGATAACCTCAATGGGATTATCGATGAAAACAATGGTGCTTCTATTGAGATTACACCTGGATTCTTTGAGGACTATTATCTTTACATAGACTCCGAAAGCGGCATTGGCCTAAAATACATTGACTACCTCACTGGAATTGGCTCAGACAACCTATTAATTGATGAAAGTAGATTAGACGGCCTTGATAATGATGGAGATTGGGATATTACCAAAGATGATGTTGGTTTAGATGGCCTTGCAGGTAGTAACGATTTTGGAGAGAATGATGGTATGCCAACCTCAGGCGTAGGAACCGATCTACCTGGCGAACCTAATATCGATAAGACAGATATTGATGAATCAGACCAAATAGGATTATCAAGTTTTTATTATTTTAATTTTGGTGTTGGTCCTCAGATGAATGATGATAATCGACTATGGGATGAAATGCTTCCTGGATATTTTAATAACTCTATCCAAAATACTGATGCGGATTTTTTATTTAGTTCTGGATATTTCCCCCTTTTAAAGCAACAAACCGAAAGATTTTCCATTGCTTTATTATTTGGGGATAATCTCCCTGACTTACTTAGAAATAAACAAACTGTACAAACTATTTATAATCAAAATTATAATTTTGCAAAGGCTCCAGATCTGCCAAAAGTTTGGGCGTTTGCAGGCGATGGATATGTTACCCTTTATTGGGATGATAAAGCTGAATTTTCTCAAGATAGAATTACAGGTGAAGACTTTGAGGGATACAAAATTTATAGAGCTACCGATACAGAATGGACTGATTCAGGTACGATAACAGATGCTTTTGGATCGATTAAGTTTAATGTTCCAATTAAACAGTTTGACCAAATCAATGAGCATGAAGGTTTTTTCCCTGGCAGTATTGATGGTGTTCAATTCTATCTGGGAAATAATAATGGTTTGGTGCACACATGGACCGATTCTAACGTCATAAATGGACACCGGTATTTTTATGCGGTCACCGCATATGACCATGGATCTGCTGAAAAAGAAATTTTGCCTGCAGAAACATCAAAATTTGTCACTATCGATAAAGGGGGCAATGTTAATTCGGCAAAAAATGTTATCGCTGTCACGCCTGATGCTCCAGCAGCAGGTTACCAACCTCCCCCCTCTGAAAGAGATGTGTATTCTGTTAATTTTCCTCATGGAACTGGCAATATCAGATTATCTGTTGTTGATCCAACGTTATTGCCTGATGGATTAAACTATCAAATACACTTTAAAGATTCTAGGAATAATGGATTTGACGATGATAACGATTGGAACATTATCACTGATGACATTGGAAGCGATGGCTGTGCTGATGAATATGAGGATGGGTTAGGAGGATGTCTAAGCGATAACTCTGGTGTTGCTGATGCCAATGGTGACAACTGGAATGATTGCGGTGCTGACGGGGTTTGCAATGAGAACGAAGAGGGATATGATCCAGTACAGAATTTGGATCCAAATGGCGATGATTATGACTATCAAAATAACCCACTAGGGACAGAAAAAAACAATTTATATGAATATGGTGAAGGTACTGAATACAATAGTCTTGCTGATGTTGGAGAACCAAACATAGATCAAAATGATCCAGATGAGCTACAACGCTCTACAAGCCATCTAATGATCGTTAAACATATATCCGAATCAATTGCTGATACAGTCATCCCTTGGACACAAGAGATTTATAGTGACAAAGCTATTTTTGATGGAATGTTAATTGAAATTGATAATGACCTTAATGTAGCAGAATATAAAAAAACCTCAGGATTCTACCCACAGCCTGAGTTACCCTATGAATATAATTATTTACCAATGGAATTTAGTGGTATCACTACAAAAGGTGTTAAATATCCCAGAGATATAGCTCTTGTTTTCAGTGATAGCGCTGATCATCAAACTCAAGAACTAAAACTAATGAGAGACAATGGAGCTGAAATCAATTTACCATCTCTAAATGTAAATTATAAAATAATTGATAATACATATCCTGAGCTTGAGATTGAGTTTGCTGTTATAGATCAAGTATGGAGTTATTATGCGATGGATACTACACTGATAAACTCAAGTGAAGTAATTCCTGAATACATTTATGACCCGAATGAATTTAACCATTTAGAAGTCCTAGATACCGTACAAGGAGAATGGAGCGAATTTGGATTTATTCCTGGACCATTTGGTTCAAGTTCAGGAATTAAAATTTCTTTATCTAAACCTGGATATTTTTCATATGCAGATAGAATAATTATTATTGAGCAAAATGACGATACGTCTTTTGTGTCATGGTACATTACTCCTGGACATGATAACATCCCTAACATACATTATCCCAAGGATGGAGATACTTTAAAACTGTTCTGTACCAAGCAATTCTCTAGTTCAGATTTATATGAATTTGTATCAATTGGAGCGAAACTAGATTCTGAAAAAATTGATAGTCACAATTCAAAAATTAAAGTTGTTCCTAATCCATATGTAGCAGGAGCAAGCTGGGAGGGAAAAAACCCATATTCAGATGGAAGAGGTCCTAGATCGATTCACTTCAACCACCTTCCCCCAAACTGTAAAATAAAAATATTTACTCTGTCTGGAGAATTGGTAAATACACTGTACCATAATTCTTCAATGTTTGATGGTAGCTTTGAATGGAATATGCTAACAAAGGATAACCTAGATATTGCTTATGGTGTTTACATATATCACATTGAGGCGATTTCAAACTCAATGAACAGTTTCAAACCTGTATTAGGAAAGTTTGCGGTAATCAAATGAGGAATTACCTAATACAATATATCTTTATCATTGGCTTAAGTATTTCCTCTATTTTTTCGCAAGCGGTATCTAAAACAGGAACATCTGCTGGCCAATTTTTAAAAATTGGTGTTGGATCAAGAGCAATTGGCCTAGGTGGTGCTTTTACAGCAATAGCCGATGATGCCTCATCGCTTTACTGGAATCCTAGCGGGATAGCCAACAATAAAACATTATCGATTTTTGTTGATCATTATGATTGGATTTTAGATATCGAAATGGATTATATTGGATTTATTATACCCTTAGGCAATGCTGGCAATTTGGGGATATCAACAAACTATTTACATATGGGGGAAATGGATGTAACCTCAACTAAAAACCCAGAAGGTACGGGGGAAAAATTTTCTGCAGCTTCATACCTAGGCCAAATTTCTTATGCAAGAAACCTTACAGAGCGCTTTTCACTTGGTTCTTCTGTAAAACTTATAAAAGAAAGTATTTGGAACTCCGCTGCTACTGGGATTGCAATCGATATTGGAACACTTTATGAGTCTACATTTCCAGGACTTAAACTTGGAATGAGTATATCCAACTATGGGAGTAAAATGAAAATGGATGGAAGAGATCTTCTAGTTCAAACAGACTTAGACCCAAGCCTAGAATCTGATCCTGAAAACTTAAACTCTAATCTCATGACTGATGAGTTTGACCTGCCAATGATATTTAGATTCGGAATTTCATTTTCAAAAAGACTTAAAAATGGTTTTGGTACCATCGTTGCGATAGATGCAATTCATCCAAGTGATAACACAGAGAGTATAAATGTTGGGACTGAATTCAATTATAATAATATTGGGTTCATTCGCTTTGGGTATAGAAATTTATTTAAAAGAGATTTAGAACAAAAATTATCTGTTGGTTGCGGTATTGCTTTAAACTATAGAAATATTAAGTATCATATTGATTACAGTTACACCGACTTTGAAATTTTAGGTTCTCCCCAAAAACTTACAATTACATTTGTTTTAAGGTAATCTGTGTACTAAATTGTTGTAATAAAGATAGTAACTCTGTTTAGAGTTACTTGAAAAAATCTCATTATAATTAGACAAGAAGGAGATAAATAAATGAACAAATTGATATCAAAAATATTCAGCTTCATTTTTATTGTAAACTTCCTATCTGCATCTCAAATCACTTTTCATGTAGACATGAATGGACAAACTGTTTCTGCAAATGGTGTCCATGT
>JAYPIC010000003.1:27063-55928 GCA_038127595.1 bacterium
GTAATATTGCACTGGAGACTGCTTTTGGTGAGAATAATCCTGATAATCCTTGGCTTGAATTTATGGGGTCTCAAGTCACTTTTCATGTAGACATGAATGGACAAACTGTTTCTGCAAATGGTGTCCATGTTGCAGGAAACTTTGGTGATTATGATTATGACAATACTTTTGAAAACCCAGCATATCCAAACTGGGATCCAGCAGGTATTGCTCTAACAGATGACGATAGCGATGGAGTTTACAGCGTTACACTAGACCTTGTTCCTGGCACTATTGAGTACAAATTCATCAATGGTAATGCTTGGGGCGGCGATAGTGACGATGAATGGGCTGGCGAAGATAATGATAATCAGCCATGTAGATCTGGCGGTGGTAATAGAACAATTACCATTGGAGAAACAGATCTAGATGTTGGGCTAGTTTGTTGGGAAAGGTGTATTCCTTGCGATGAAGTTTATGTGACGTTACGAGTTGATATGGAATACGAAACCGTTTCAGAAAATGGTGTTCATGTCGCTGGAAATTTCCAAGGTTGGGATCCTGCTACTACAATGATGGCACTTGAAGCAGAAGGTAGTACAGTATACCACTATCAATTTGGTTCTACTCCTGGAACTGAACTACAATATAAATTTGTAAATGGAATGACATGGGATGATGCTGAAACAGTCCCTGCAGATTGTGCAACTGGCGGTAACCGTACTCATGTTGTAGGTGAGACTGATTTCGTAGCTGATGCTATTTGTTATAATCAGTGTGGTACTTGTACCCCTCCTGCTACTGCTGCGGTAACATTCCAAGCAGATATGAGCCAATTATTAAGTTATGGCTTCGACCCTTCCATACATACCTTAGAACTTAGAGGTCCAATGAATGGTTGGAGCGGTGGCGATGAATTTGTTGTTGATGCTCTTGATCCAAACCTGTACGCATTTACAAAAGAAGTAACTGCAGTACCTGGTGATCCGGTAGAGTGGAAGTTCAAAGCCAACCCAGACGCTAGTTGGAACAATAACGGTTGGGAAACATCTGCAAATAGAACATTCGTTTTTAGTGGGGAGACTCAAGTATTAGACCCAGAGGTACCTGCTATTTTACCAACTGGTGAGCTTCAAAATGAAGTCACTGTTGATATGGCTGTAACCTGGAGAGCAAATACTGTCAACGCAAATGATGGCAACCCTTTCCCTCAAGCACCAGATACCATTATCTTTAATGGTTCTTTCTTAAACTGCTGGTGTACATGGGGAGACTGTATGGGTGTAAGTTGTGCATCTGCAGTATCTTCAGAAGTACCACGGTTAGTTGATACAGATGGTGATGGAATCTATACCGGTTCTCTTACACTTCCAGCTGGTCATAGCAATGTTGTAACCTATAAGTTCGGAGCATACTATCCTGGTGTGGAATCTATCCCTGGTGATAATGGTGCAATGGATAATGAAGCAGGTTTTGGTGCGGATAGAGTACTTTACATTCCAAGCCAAACTTCTGGTAATATTGCACTGGAGACTGCTTTTGGTGAGAATAATCCTGATAATCCTTGGCTGTTAAGTACTGATGATTTTGCATCACAACCTAATGAGTTCAAATTAAAAGGAAATTATCCGAATCCATTTAACCCTGTAACGACGATCAATTTTACATTAGACATTACTAGTGAACTCTCAATGTCTATATATAATGTAAAAGGTGAAAGTGTTAGAGAAATAAAAATGGGGCAGATACCATCTGGCGTACACTCTGTAGTTTGGGATTCTAAAGATAATTCAGGAAGACTAGTTTCTACTGGATTATATCTTTATACGATCCAATCAAATGGAAGAACGCTCAATGGTAAGATGTTATTCATGAAATAACATTCTATTTCTTTATAAAAAAGGGGAAGCTTTAATGCTTCCCCTTTTTTTTTACATTAAATTTCCACTACAGATGAAAAGTATATCAATTTTTATATGTGTCTTTATTCTCTTTTCACTATTTTTCTCCTGCCAAAATATTGAAAATAAAAATGTAATTGCTAAAGTGGGTAATTGTGAGCTAACTACCTTCGATTATAGTAAAACTTACTCTGAAAAAATTTTAAACACCGGCATCGTCGATTCAGACTTTGAACGCGAAAGACATTTAAATCAGTTAATAAGGTTGAAGCTTTTTGCTGATGCATCAATAAGAGACGATATTGCGCTGGACTCATTATCTAACAAACTATTACAAATCGACTCAATAAAAATTATTAAAGATGAATTATTTAATGATGTAATTAAAATCAATGAAGATATAAGTGAGAATACGTTGCGAGATCATTATAAATGGATGAATAAAGAGTGTCAAATAAAGCATTTGTTCTTCGATGATTCAATTAAAGCATTTAACACATTCGTTGCTATTACAAACAAAAAAATTAGTTTTGACGAGGTTGCAAAAGATATTTTTAAAAATGAATTCTTAAAAGAAAATGGAGGAAATATAGGTTGGATAAAATACGACGACCTTGATCCAAATCTAGAGGAATATATCTTCCCTGCTCCTACAGGAAAAATGTCTAAGCCAATAAGAAGTTCATATGGCTGGCATATAATGATAAAAGTTAATGAGAGAGCTCAAATTCTAGTTGATGAGTTTTCATTTAACATCCGAAAAAAAAATATTAAACAAGGAGTTATTAAAAAGCTTAAGCAAGTCAAAGCAAATAATTATGTCAACGATCTAATGATGGATAGTGAAATCATAATTAACGATACATTGTCAAACATTATCTTAAATGCAATTACAAAAATTTTAGATTTTGGTGAGGCTAGTAGATCTTTGATAAACCCAAATGAAGAAATTATGTCTGTATTAGGTAATTTAAAAAAATATAAAGACTTAAAGCTGGCATCTTACAAAAATAGTTTCTTCCATGTTGAGGATCTTATCAGCGGAATGAGGCTATTAAACCTCTCACATTTAAAACAAACTCCATCTAAAATTTTTCATCTAGCGTTAAGGAATAAGATATTATTTGAAGAAGGAATGAAAAAAAACATTCATGATAAGCATGAAACAAAAATGAAATTAAAAGACGCTAAAGACAGAATACTTTCTAGATTATATTTAAAGAAATATTTTAATTCTGACAAGATGAATGTAAACGGGTCAAAATACTTGTCGATCGCTGACAGTCTAGCTGCAATTTCAAAACCGGTCATATACCAAAAACGTTTTTCTCGTATTTTTGATTATAAAGATCATAATTAATTTCGAACATGAAAAATAAATTATATGAATACATGTATGATGAAAGTATTCCTTTCGTTTTTTTAGGAGCAAGCCATGTTTTTTCAATCATATTATTTCTAGTCTTAGCATTATCAATTCCATATCTGGCAAAAAAAAATCTTAATGAAAATCAGCAGCTTTTCTTAGGAAAAATTATTGGTGTTTTGGTCCTAATCGGGTATTTAAGCTGGGTAATTTTAGAAATACTAGCAGGCTCATTTAATTTAAAACTCCACCTCCCCTTTCATCTCTGTAGAACAGCGAATGTTCTTATTTTTGTCGTTTTGTTTTTTAGAAGCTTTTTGGCTTACGAGATTGTATTTTTTTGGGGATTAACAGTTATACATGCCGTTATCACTCCTGATATTACTCAAGGATTTCCCCATTATCATTTCGTTCGCTACTGGTTAACCCATCAGTTAATGATCATAGGAATAATATACGCGACATTTGTTTATGATATTAGGCCTCATAAAAAAAGTATTTATAAATCATTTGTAGCTCTTTTGTTATTCTTCCTTATTACCGTTCCAGTTAACCTGCTCTTGGATGCAAATTATTTCTGGATATGCGGAAAACCTCCAGTCGGAACCGTATTGGATTATTTTGGACCATGGCCTTGGTATCTAGTTGTAGCTACATTATTAGCCTTGATCCACTTTTACTTTTTTTACTATTTAATAAATTTTATTTCTTTAAAAATATCTAAATGAGGTAACATAGTGAAATCGTATCATAAGGAGCTATGGCTCAACATTGAAAAAAGAATGGACTTTATCAATATTACGCCTGAAGTTGAAAAAGCAGTAATTGAAAGCGGTATTAAAGAAGGTCTTTGCCTAGTTAATGCAATGCACATTACCGCATCAGTGTTTATTAATGATGACGAGCAAGGTTTGCATAGAGATTACAAGTCATGGCTAGAGGAACTTGCACCTCATGAGCCTCTATCTCGCTATGATCATAATCTTACGGGAGAAGATAATGGAGATGCTCATCATAAACGACAAATAATGGGCCGGGAAGTTGTTGTTGCGATCACAAAAGGTAGTCTTCATTTCGGTACCTGGGAACAGATATTTTATGGAGAATTTGATGGTATGAGGGATAAACGAGTTTTAGTGAAGATCATAGGTTCTTAATAAAAGATGATTGATCAATACAAATATACTTGGAAAATGGTAAAGCCATTAATTCCAATAATTTTTTTAGCTATTTGGGTTGTTCTTTTTGAAGATAAAATTTGGCCAGATTGGGAAAATGAGATACCCGTTAAAAGCTTTGGAAGAGGAGAAATACAATGGGAATATGATATGAATTCAGAGCAAGCAAAAGAGAACTATCGTTTTGAATTTATTCAACTAACTGGCGTAGCTGATACCTCCAGACATGATACATTGATCGTAGATAAAACTGTTTTTTGTAAAATGGAAAATCTGGAAATGATTAATCTAAAAGACTTTTATGGGAAACAAATAAAGCTTAAAGGTCGCGTACTTGGCTATAATGCTTCATCTAAGAAACTGAGACTAGATAAGTGTTTTATCCTAACTTCACCAGGAACTTGAATCCTTTCCTTTTAAAGAAAAAGCTCTTGATATATTAAAACCCAAATATAATCTGCTAGTAGATATATCTCCATTAGCATTTTCAATAAATGTAAGCTCGTATGGTCCTTGCGCGTTCGAGATCATTACTTGAAAAACATGCCCTCCTGTTTCGTAATCAAAACCAATAGCAAAACTATTTTTAAAATTTTCCTCTCTCGAGCCAATTGGAACAAAGTAATCCCCATTGATTGAAAATCTATTTGTGATCTTATACCTGCCTGCAAATCCTAAAGAAGATAATTGATGCTTGTCACCTTCTTTCATTACAAGATTCCTATAAATAATGGTAGGAAGTATTTCTAAAGAAAGGTTTCTGTTAAACTTTCGACCAATGATCAATTGGTTTATGTATAATAATCTGTTAGAAAAATTATCTTTTAATGCTGGGGCGTCTTCTGATTTACGACCAGTTTTTATTCCTAAATCGCTGTAAAGTAAAACTGAAACCGGCATGTTTCTCGCTCCTTTAGATTGCCTTAAAAGTTTTGTTTTAAGAAAAATATCATATATCTTGTCAAAACTACTTCTACCTAGGCCAAGGGCAAATACATCATTAAATCCATAACTAAAATCATACCTTATGATCGCATAATCTGTACCAAAAAGATCATAAAACCCATTTTCAATTGAACCAAAACGATGTTGAATCATAAACTGTAAAACTTTAGGCTTTGGAATTTCTAGAGATTGTGCATTAGCTACTCGAGTGCCTTTGAAAGCGTACTCGATATACTCTACCTCTTCTGGCTCATCATTAATTAAATCAAATAGATCATCTTGCGCAAAGACAAATGAAAATAAAAATACTATTAGAAAATACATCTTCATCTTGGATTTAATTGGACAGATACGTTCACATTAATTACCTCTGCAATGTTAGACCTAACTACCTTCGGAACCTTAATATTGTAATCAATGAGGGCGACATTAAAGTTACTCTCGCCAATAATAGATTTTAAACTACGCCATATTTTACCTGGCTCTTTAATTTTTTGCTTAATCCCATGAATAGTTAACTCTCCCTCAATGAACACTTCAGTAGGATTTTCTGATAATTGGATTGTATTCCAATCAAGAATTTTACCTTTAAAAACACTTTTTGGATAAATATCTGATTCAAGGTAGCTTTCATTAAAATGCTCCTGCATTAATGCATTTTTAAAGGTAAATCCTTTTATAGGAAGTTGAAATGCAAATTCGCCAGTATTTTTATCTAAAACGCAAGACACCTGTTTATTAATTGCTTTTATATCTTCTAATGGAGTTGAAGAAAAAAAACTGATAACCCCTTCACGGGTAATGTACCTTTCTTTCGCAAAAGAAAAAGATAGCAGGGCAAACAAAATGATCAATATGTTTCTATGATTACTCATCATTGACAAAATAACTCCGAAAAATTTTGAATAATATCTAATTCTTGTTGTGATAATTTTGTAGAACCTAATGGCATAAATTGAGGATTGGAAATATCCAAATTAATCCTTTCTATTACTTTACCATCCATGATTGCTGCAACAGATCCCTCAAAGTCATTATACCCAGGATGGCAACCAACACAATTATTAATTAAAATTGGAGCAACTGATTGCGTATAAAAATCTTGTACTTCAACACAATCATAACTCATATCAATATAGTCAGACTCTACATTTTTTTGACAACCAGACAAGACAAGTAATAAAATAAAAAATAGTTTCATTTTTTAGACATGTTTTTATTTAATTTCATTAAACATAATCAATTATACGCTATAATTGTCAATAATGTTTAAAGAAATTAAAATGAAATTCATCAAAAAATATTTTCCCTTACTTATTATTCTGCTCGCTATTGCAGTCTATTTTGTTTGGAATAAACCACATAAAGATTATTCCACTATGAGAACTGATATTACTATCAGCTCTTTAAATTTTATCAATGAATTCAAAGCCAATTCAACTTTAGCTACAGAAAAGTATCTTAATCAAATTATCTTTGTTAGTGGAAATACAACAGATAAATTGACCAAATCTGTTGTACTAGATAATGGAATAGTTTGCACCCTTGATTCATCATCCTTAAAAGCTCTTAGACTTATTCAAATAAATAATGAGATCTCCATAAAAGGCCGGTTTGTAGGGTTTGATGATCTTTTTGAAGAGATAAGATTAGATCATTGCTTCATTATGTAAAACTAATGGTTTTAGTTTTTTCTACCCATTCTCTTAAGCTAGCAATCTTATTAATATTAATGTTATACACACCAAAAGCTTGCTCTACTTTACCATGAATGATAAATAATGTCTCCCAGTGTATGATATCACCAAATTCAGAAAACACCTTAGGAAATAAAATACATTCATATACATCTGTCTCATCTTCTAGTGTCAAAAACTGCATGGGCTCATTAGCACTTGTTTGTGTCTCTTTTCTAGTGATATACATACCTAAAAGATAAATGTGCTTCCCTAATTTATTTGGTATATCTCTTGCAAAAGAAATACGTTTACTAACAATTGGGCGGTAAGGCTGTAGTGGATGAAGACTAATTGGATATCCAAAGGTTTCAATCTCTAAACGATATATTTCATCAACAGAGAGATCATTTTTAATCGGTCCAAAACGCAGTGGCTCATTATCATTCTTATCATTAAGGTAAAATTCAGCAACTATGTAAGCAATTTCCCTGTGACTTAGCTCACAACAAATATTTTTAAAACACTGTGCATTTGTCAACACCATTGCATCAGACAAATCTAGCTTAACCCGAAATAGAAAATCATCTAACGATTGAAATGGGCTAGACTTCCGCTCAGCTAAAATTGTTTTGATTGTACTTTTCTTCAATTTCTGAATGCTCATAAATCCCATTCTAATTTGATTTTTTGCGCCAATCCATTCATACTTACTCTCGTTGATGTCTGGTAGTTTTATCATAATACCAAATCGTTTTGCTTCACTCATGTAAGCATATGAAGAATAATATCCTCCCTGATTTGATATTACTGAAGCAATAAATTCTGCTGTGAAATGACTTTTTAGGTAAGCACAAGTGAATGCAAGCATAGCATAAGAAGCGGAATGAGGTTTGCAAAAAGAAAAACCTTTAAAAGATGATATCATCTCCCAAGCCTGCTCAATGATATCATTACTATAACCTCTTTTCATTGCCTTGATAAAAAACGTTTCTCTCCAATATTCTATTTTAATTTTATCAGAATTTCGTGAAATCACTTTCCGCAAATTGTTTGCATCTAGATAGCCTAAACCGGTCATTATCATAACAACCATTGAAACTTGTTCTTCATAAACCATAATGCCATATGTCTCTTTTAGACATTCTAGATCTTGATGGAGGATATCCCATTTATCACCATGTATACGTTCTAACATTACATTTATAAAACGATTAGCTGCCGGACGAATTATAGATGAAAAAATAACAATATGCTCAAAATCCACAACTTTTGCCCTTGCCATCAACTGTCTGACGGATGGGCTTTCAATATAAAAAACACCTATCGTCTTCCCTGCTTTCATCATATTCTTTGTCTTGATATCTTCAACAGGTTGTATTTTATGATAGTTAATATATGGATCATCATTTGTGATCGATTGAAGATTGATCTGTTTTATGGTGTCTCTTACAACAGCTAGACTTCGATTACCTAATAAGTCAATTTTAAGCAGTCCAGAATCTTCAACTTGATCCTTTTCCCATTCTACTATTTGCACTCCTTTTGGAGCTTTTAGAACAGGAACATATTTGTATATCTCATCAGGTACAATCACAATGCCTCCTGGATGTACTGAAGAATGTCTAAATACGCCCAAAATCTTCTCACTACTCTTCAATACATCTTGTAATCTTTCATCAATGTCAACCTCAGAGAACCTGCTATCTTTTTGAACTTGATCTTTTAAATTTCTACTAAAAGTAAATGACCTCACACGCTTTGTTATGCTATTAATCTGTTCATTTGAGAACCCATACACTTTGCTAACTTCCCGAATTGTTGAACGTGGTTTTAAAAATACTTGATTTGAAACCATTGCAGTACGATGATTACCATATTTTTTAAAAACATAGTCAATTATATTATCACGCTCATCCCAAGGAAAATCTATATCAATATCAGGCATACACACTCTTTCAGGGTGAATAAAACGATCAAATGATAGGTTATATTTAATTGGGTCAACCTGAGTAATAAAAAGACAATAACTAACCACAGATGCGGCAGCAGATCCTCTACCAATTGTTGATTTAGTTTGAGAGACAATGTCTTTTACGATTAAAAAATATGGAGCAAAACCTTTCTGCACAATAAGGTTCAATTCATGTTCAATGCGAATACTTATCGCACTTGATATCTCTCCATACCGTATTGCAGCACCCTCGTAGGTGTACTTGTTTAATTTTTTGTTCGCTTGAAACGTATCTTTCAATGATAACCCAGGGAAGATAGTATTAATAAATGCCCAATTATCTTTGCACCGTTTTGCTAAATAGTGGCTATTATTAATCGCATCCAAGCTATTTGGAAACAGGTCTATCATATCAGATTCGTTTCTAAACCAATGCTCCTCATTCTTGTACTCATTCCTAACCAAATCATCTAATGTACTATTGAGGTCAATTGCTCGAAGTGTCTTATGATATATGTGGTCTAATCCGTTCTTAAAATAGACGTCTGCTGTCGCAATCATTTCTAGTTTGTATTTTTTTGATAATTTCCTTGCTGTAGGCTCCTGCATTCCCGGACGCAATTCAACAAAAAGCCTGTCATTAGGGATAATGTCTTTTAAAGATTTGAGTGAAGATGATTTATGTGCGAGAATAAATAAACCACTTGAATATTTTTTTAACATATCTCCAGCAGAACGATTTGGGTCTGAGTAACAATCAGTAATTAAGCGGCACATGTTCTCATAACCAATGTCATTTTCTACTAGAATCACAACCTCATCAATATTTGTTATAAGATTAACTCCCGCAATTGGCCTAATATTTTTTGACTGAGAAGCTTGAACGAAATTTATAAATCCTCTAACTGTGTTCACATCCGTCAACGCCACATGTTGAGACTCATTTAATGTAATTATCTCTTCGAGTCTGAGCGTACTCCTCATTTTTGAATAAATTGAATGAATATTTAAATGAGTAAACATAATAATTAAACTATAAGAGCAATAATTTTAAGATTTACTCAATGACCTAAAGCGTGTAAGACATTTGCTTTTTTAATAGAAGTAATACCGTACTTATGACGTATGACTTCTACAGCTCTTGATATTTCCATATCACGCGATTCAGGTATGTAAAATAAATTTCTTTGTTCAACATAAGGTCTTAATTGACTGACATCCAATAGGATACTTCGTATCGAAATACGCCTCGTGTTTGCTTTAAGAAATAATTCTTTACATTTTTTACCAACAGATGCATCATCTGGATGATCTACTCCTCCAACTTTACTAGAGCTAAATCCATCAATATAATGAATCTCGAGTCTAATATTTTTTGATACTTGACCACGCTCTCTTAAAATAAATGCTATTTTCTCAGATAGGTCTTGAACCGCAGATAATAACATATCTTCACTATTAGTATTTTTTGGCAAAATTATTTGTTCTAATAAATGATCTTTTAAAATAGGTGGTCTTACTAATGAAGTATCTACTCCCACTGTTTCGTTTGCTAATTGAATGGAATGTGTTCCAAAAAGAGTACGAAAATCATCAGCGTGTTTTGATAATGTCTGAAGTTGAGCTATTCTATCGATTAATAGAAAATAAAGTACTTTACATACTGGTTTCAGTCTAGCAGTTGGTAGAACCTTAAAGCTTAAAGGGGCAAGAAAGCGATCTTCCATACCAGGAGTAACTTCGTGGATATTATCAGGAATAACATTCGTTATAATTTTACTAATGAGTTTGTTAGCACCAATACCCATTATGGATATAAGGCTAATACGGCTTTCTACTTTTTTTAAAATAGACAAGCCAATGTCTTTTATATCTTTATTCAAAAAAGACATACCTTTCATATCCATATAAAAACCACTTATACCACTTGGTTCTATAACTGGCGAAAAGCTAGACAAGGTATCATATGTATACTTATTTACTCGCTGGTATAAAGGACGGTTATATGGCAAAAATTGAACTGCACTTTTTTTCTTTTTTGCTATGGAGACTTTCATCCCCTTATATAAACCTTCTTGCTCTGCTTCATGAGATAATGATATAATAGTGCCATTGCTATCTGAAGAAGAGATAATAGCAATTGCCCGGGTTTTTAGAGTCGGGTCAATTGCCCTTTCAGCTTGTAACTCTATGGAATCTAGATTTAAATAAAATACTTCAGGTAACATTCACGGCGTATACTAGCTAGGATATTCTCTGAAAGAATATAAAAGCACGCCATTTATGTGAAATTTATCAGTTTCTTTAATTGTAATAATTGGGAATTCAGGATTCCGAGGATGTAACTCAACATGATTTGATTTAGGTACATAACATTTGAGTGTAGCTTCATCATTAATGATCGCGACTACAATCTGCCCTGATCTAGCAGATGCTGTCTTTTTTACTACAATGTAATCCCCATCTTGAATGTGTTCATCTATCATTGATTGACCTCGAACCTGTAAGACAAAATTATCAGGATGAACTAATGATGATGGTACTGTAATACTATTTGGTGTTTCTAATGCTTCGATAGGTTCACCTGCTGCAATGAGCCCTAATAACGGCAAACAAGCCTCGGGATGCGTGGCGTGCTCTTGAGTTAATGTTAGTGCTCGTTTGCCGTTAGATCCTTTTGTTCGATATAGGTGTCCTTGTTCCTCAAGAGTCTTAACATACCAATTCACCGTCCCTAAAGATTTAAAACCAAGCCCTATCATTATCTCATCATATGTAGGTGCTTCATTTTGCATAAGGGTAAAATTATTTATGAAATCCAAGAATTTCTTTTGCTTTAGGGACAGTGATTTCATGACGTTAAATATTAATTAGCTTGTTCTTTTAATAACGGATTATATAACCCGTATGAACTGTTCTCATTCATTTCATATTTTTTAATACGACTAATTGCACGCATGACTATTAATGAATTTTCTCTTTGCTTTTTATTTTTTAATCTAAACATTTTATATACTCGTAAGTTACTCGTAAGTATTTTATAAAAGAATATTGATATAAGTCAACTACTGAAATGATCTAAACTATATTATTGCTTATAAGATCGTCTATTTCGCTATGTTCAGGAAACCGACCGAGAGATTTTTTAGAGAAGATAAGCTTTTCATCAAGGCGCACCTCAAATACGCCTCCACCACTTGAAATAAGTTCTACTTGAGCGTCATACTTACTCTTTAAATATTCCTCCAAACTGGAGGCTTTAGGTAAGTAGTTTCAAACGTTACAATATTCTATAGATATTTTCATAATATTTATTTTATATGTGCTTCTATATTAATTAAAACTCATAGGCTAAGCGAGTTTTAATTTTACCAGTTGGCTGTAATATGAAAGATAGATTTACTTTATTATTATTTTTTGTGTACCACTTAGGAACAAGTACCCCAATTGCACTACCCACTAGATAACCCGCTACTACGTCTGAAAGAAAATGTTTACCTGCATCATAACGACAATACGCTGTGTATGCAGGAACTAAAAATGCTGATGCCCATAAATACGGTGAAATGTTGCTTCCAGGTCTATAATCCTCATGCATACTAGCCATTAGAAACCATGAAACTGCAGAAATAGATGTATGCCCTGAAAAAAAACTTTTTCTATTATCTTTTTTCAATTTGTAATTATCCGATGCATTGTCTGCGTACAAATATGGTCGCGGCCGACCTACTAATACTTTAGTGAAATTTGTAAAACCTAAGGTTAAAAAAAGGCTTTGAGCCCAAACAAAAGAGAAATTGCGATAATCGCTTCTAATTTCTTGATCAAACATCAATAATCCAGGTACAGCAATACTAGAAAATAATAATAGATCACTCACTTTTATACTGCCCACATTCCAATTATCTATTGCCCTAGAATCATAATCAGGTATGTCACTAGGTTTTAAACCAGCTATCTCACTTAAATCCATCGGCGTATAGTCCATTAGCATAGAGCCTAATAATAATCCGCCACTAATCCCTGCAATTTTCATATCTAGGTTTCTTGATATATTATACGGGGAGTTGTTTTTCCCCTGCCCTTTAGCTAAAACGGATAAAATAGCTACAAGAAGGAATACTCTTTGTGCCAGCTTAATTATCATGCGTATGATTCCATAATATTTACGTTATAATATTACGCTACTCAATTAAAACATTCTTAATGTTTTCATCCTTTGCGAAAGCAAAAAAGCTCTAGCATTTAATCTTTAACTGTCCAAAAAATTTTAAGTAAAATTCGTATATACAATAATACATGCAAAAATGATTAATCACCCTCTATCAAACATTATTTCACAGACAAAATTATTAGAAGCACTTGCAGATCAATATGGCACGCCTACTTATGTCTACTCGAAAAGTAGGTTAGAGCATAATATTAGTGAATTGCTGAGAGCGATAAGTATGAGTTTTGCTAACTACCAGATATACTATGCCGTAAAAGCAAATAGCAACATTAACATTATTAAAATACTTAAAAATAAATTTAATGACCTGGGATGTGACTGTTCTAGTCCAGGAGAATTATTCGCGGCAGAAAAAGCAAACGTTAACATGTCAGACTGTGTTTACACGGGTAATTATGAGTCAATAGAAGACCTTAAGACCGCATTTAATGCAGGAGCAGAAATTAATTTGGATGACTTAAATTCTTTTAATAGGCTGAAAACAATTGGAGTGCCTGAATACGTAAGCTTCAGACTAAACCCAGGAAAAGGGCATGGACAATTTAAAGGTATTATTACAGGCGGAAAAGATTCAAAATTTGGTATTCCGAAAGAGAATATTGTTGAAGCCTATAAAAAAGCAAAAAGTTTTGGAGTAAAAAGGTTTGGACTTCAATGCCACGCTGGATCTTCTACACTTGATGCAGATACATTCAGTGATATAACCGAGCAGATATTAAAATCTGCAAGAGAAGTCGAAAATTCTTTAGAACGAAAACTAGAAAAGATTAGTATTGGAAGTGGATTTGGGATCCCTTACCGAGATGAGGAAAGGCCTGTAAATCTTCAAAAATTATTTAAAAATATAAGCCTAGTATTTAAAGGTTACTACGGAGATGATAATAAAAATTGGCCAACACTATGTATTGAGCCCGGGAGAATATTAGTTGCTGATACTGGATTCATACTAACTAGAGTAACTGGAACTAAGTCTTCTTATAAACAATTTATTGGCCTTGATGCAGGAATGGAAACATTAATGCGACCAGCTCTTTATGGAGCTTTCCATCGAGTGCAAAAAATCGGTGAAAACGATGGTAAAACTCTTAAATATGACATTACAGGAAGAATATGCGAAAATACAGACCGCATATCTAGAGATTACGATATGCCAACTATAAATGAAGAGGAACTTTGTGCGATAATGGATAGTGGAGCATATGGGTACTCAATGTCACATAATTTTAATACAAGGCCGCGTCCAGCAGAGGTTTTAATTGATGAAGAAAAATTAGTCTTAATCAGAGAAAGAGAATCAATCGAAGACATATTTAGAGGATGCAATGTATAAAAAAATATTGATTCTTTATTTTTTAATGATACAATCTTTGCTTTCTCAACATTATCAAAGTATTCATCAGCAGCAACTAGAGTATTACAACGCCAATTATGTAATGCCCGAAAGAACTGACACTAACATTGTAATAAATCCGATTTCTAACAGGACAAGAAACCCATCTAGAGAGGTATTTGGCTATCACCCATATTGGATGGGTACAGCATGGACGAGTTATAATTTTAATTTGATTTCTACTCTAGCTTACTTTAGCGCGGAAGTAACATCCACAGGCGGACTTAGCAATTTACATGGGTGGCCAGTTGCTAGTCTAATTAATGAAGCTCATGAGCATGGAACAAAAGTTGTATTATGTGCAACCCTCTTTAATAGTAGCGATATCACAACGTTATTAAGCAGCGCTCAATACAGACAGAATTTAATCGATAATTTACTGTCTCAAGTTCAAGCTGGTAACGCTGATGGTGTAAACATTGACTTCGAATCATTCCCAGCATCACAACGAAATAACATGGTTACTTTTATAACAGACCTCACAGAAGCTTTTCACACTGCAATCCCAGGATCTCAAGTTACATTAGCAATGCCTCCTGTTGATTGGAGCAATGCGTGGGATTATAATGCACTAGCATCAATAAGCGATGGATTATTTATCATGGGTTATAATTACCATTACAGCGGAAGCTCCACTACAGGGCCAAACTCTCCCCTCTCAGGACCAGGTTACACGTTAACTTGGACAGTCTTAGATTATTTAAACAAAACAAACTTTCAAGCTGAAAAACTCATTCTTGGCATTCCTTATTATGGATTTGAATGGCCCAGCGCTTCAAATGCATCTGGCGCGACCACAAATGGAACAGGAAGTCCAAAATTTTATTCTGAGATTGAGGGACTTGCTCAGTCATACGGTAAATTATGGCACTCGACTTCACAAACACCTTGGTACCATTATAACAACAATGGCTGGAACCAAGGATGGTACGATGATAGTTTATCTCTATCCTTAAAATATGATTTTGCATTATTTAATGATCTCAAAGGCGTAGGTATATGGGCTCTTGGATATGATGATGGACGACCTGAGCTATGGGAATTATTACATGCTAAGTTTGGAGACACAGCACCACCAACAAAGCCATCAAACTTGTATATGAAAAACATTGGCCAAGGTTCTATTAAAATAGATTTTACTGGATCTGAAAACGCATCTAATTTCATAGTTTTGCGAGGCTATCTAGATGTTGTTGGTGGCTTAGATACAGTTGGAATATTCTCTGAAAGGCCTATAATAATTGATAATCTTGTAGAAGGTGACTCTTACTTCCTTAGCGTAGTAGCAAGAAATTCACTTGGTAGCAGTGAACCGACAGAAATGCTTGGTGTTATACCATCAAGTGATGATGTTAAAGCATTAATTGTAAATGGATTTGATCGAGTCAATGGAACGAATAACACCTTTGATTTTATTCGCCAGCATGGAAGCGCACTTCATACTCATGGTATCTCATTTGATGCTACTTCAAATGAGGCTGTAGTCAGCCAGCAGATTGACCTTTTAGATTATCAATTTATCGATTGGATCCTTGGAGAAGAAGGCACATCCACGAGCGTATTTTCATATAGTGAGCAAAATAAAATTATTGAATATCTAGAATCAGGAAAATTTTTGTTTATCTCTGGCTCAGAAATAGGCTATGATCTTGAAGCACAAGGCAGTGATACAGACAAAGATTTTTATCAAAACTATTTAAAAGCAGATTACATTTCAGATGCAGCTGGCGGGCATCAAGGAGTCTACAGCGGCTATGGCCTTTCAAATACAATGTTTGATGGCATAAATAACATGACCTATGATAATGGAAGTCAAGGAACGTACAATGTAGATTGGCCCGATGGGATTAAACCTACAGGCGGAGCTTCGCTTTGCGCAGCTTTCACTAATACTGATTATAATACTGTAGGCGGTATGGGTATTGAATATGAAGGTGCTTTTGGTTTTAGCAATCAAACAGGAGGTATTGTTTACCTATCAGTAGGATTCGAGGCGATTTACCCTGAGGCTAAAAGAAATGATTTAATGCTTAGAATAATAAATAAATATGAGTCTCAGCTTAACACATTTGATGAAATAGATATTCACCCATCAGATTTAAAAATAAATAACATTTATCCAAACCCGTCAAATAATTCCATGACTATTTCATTTTCAGTTCTATCTCAACTTTCTCCAATTGAAATAAGTATTAGAAACATACTTGGCCAACAAATGTATAAAACATATATTACGCCAAAATCTAGAAATATCAATTGGACTTGGCATGGCAATGATGACCAAGGCTTTAACGCGCCGTCAGGAACATATTTCATTTCTTTATCTCAAAAAAATATTAGCCAGACTAAAAAAATTACATTACTTAAGTGATTCATTTATCCAAAATATTACTATTTAGCTACATTACATTAGTTTTTATAAACTGCCAACAAACTAAAAATAAGAGTGAGAATAATCAAATACCCAACGCACAATATGAAAATTTAGCACCATCTTACATTAAAGGAATTCATGAAACACAGTCACTTTATTATAAAAATAAGTCAAAACCAATTATAGAGAAATTGAATGTACTAAATGGCATTGATGTTTTACTTGAGAAAAAACTTCACTTCATTAAATCTAGAAAAATCGCACTTGTAACAAACCATAGCGGTGTAGATAAAAATTCAATCCCAAACTACAAGAGATTGATGGAAGTCGAAGATGTTGAATTAAAGGTAATTTTTTCTCCAGAACATGGATTATTTGGAGAGTCGGAAGCTGGAGAAAAAATAAATTACTCAGATATTGATGAGCTTCCGAGAGTAATTAGTTTATATGGTGGCACAAGAAAACCAAGCGCTGAAATGCTAGAAGATGTAAATCTTATCATTTATGATATACAAGATATCGGCGCACGTTTTTATACATACATTTCTACATTAGGTATGGTCATGGAGGCAGCAGCTGAACTAGATATTCCAGTATTAGTTTTAGACAGGCCTAATCCAATAAGAGCAGATATTATAGAGGGGCCTTTACTTGATATCAAACATCAGTCTTTCGTTGGATACTACCCTATTCCAACTAGATATGGTGGAACAGTAGGCGAGCTAGCAAATAAGATCATAGAAAATAAATGGATCTCACCCATTCCAGAACTTGAAGTAATTAAGATGGAAGGGTGGCAGTCAAATGCCTGGTACGATCAAACTGACCTACCGTGGATTCCTCCTTCCCCAAACATACCAGATCTTAAAACTGCAATTATATACCCTGGAATGTGTTTATTTGAAGGTACAAATATCAGCGAAGGTAGAGGAACACCAAATCCATTTAAATGGATAGGTTCACCTTGGATTGATGGGAAGAAATTATCACAAACATTAAATAATTTTAAGTTACCCGGCGTTGTCTTTGTACCAAAGAGCTTTACCCCAATCCGAATACCAGGTAAATCAGAAAATCCAAAATTTAAAGATCAAAAATGTAATGGCATCGAAGTTTGGATCACAGATCGCGATAAATACAGAAGCATTGATGTTGGAGTACTGACTTTGTATACGATTTATAATATGTATCCAGAAAAAATAAAAATTCGAGAAAGCGGATTAAATAGATTATGGGGTAATAATACGCTATATGAAAAACTTACTCGCGGCGTCACGGCTCAAGATATATTAAAATATTAATTTTATGGGTGATTCGTTAACAATAACATCTATTTTTTTATTAGGGTGCTTGCATGCTTTAGAGCCAGGGCATGGTAAAACTTTTCTTTTGGCATATACTGTTGGTGGAAAATTAGATTTTCAAAAAATAGCGCTTTTAACACTTAGCTTATTAGTTTCTCATTTTTTTGTTCTAAGTATAATCGCAATCATCTTCAATCTAATTCTAACCGAAATAGCCAATTCATTTATGCATGAATTTTCTCATTGGATAGCACCAATTATAATACTGAGTTTTGGTTCTTTTATTTTAGCCAGAGCAATTTATAAAATCAAACATGTGCATTCAGATAATTGTGGCCACAACCATGGGGTTTTTGAAGATACAAAAATAGAAAACCCAATCACGGTAGGCATATTAACAGGAATGTTGCCATGCGCTTCTTCTATAGCTGTAGTCATGATGACTGGAATGAATCCATCAATAATATCTATAATTCGCTTCATATTGATTTATGTGTTAGGAATAGCTCTAATATTATTTTTAATCGTTTTGACATTTAATTTCACAAAAAACATAGTTATGGAAAAATTTAATGATTTGAAAATTAATATTAATCAGGAGTTATTAAGTGGATGTCTGATACTAGGTGTTGGTTTTATTTACTTGGCATACAACCTGGTAGGACACTCGCATTAAAAACACTAAATGACTTTATTTTTTTAATAAAATCATTTTTATAGGCTCAATATCATCAGATGGAGAAGGTTTAGCAAAATAAACACCTGAACCTAATTTTTTACCATTTAAATCTTTTCCATCCCAAACAAATTCTAAACGTCCAGAAAAGGCATCTACTCTTTCAACCATATTTACTTTTCTACCTAAAATATCATAAATGTTCATTTTAAAATCCATCTTATCCTTCAATTCAAAACTAAATGTGACTGCATTAAAAAACGGGTTTGGATATGGATCTTTAAAAATTGATATTGGTGGTATTTCAAAGTAATCTTGGATGAAACTAAATATCTCAGCTCGATATCTTGGAAGTTCAATCCATACATTATCTCCAGGGCATGATGTAGTCCCGAAGTAATCACGATGACCTAGTAATAATGATGGGTTTTGTCCATATGTATCTGAAATCCACGAAAACAGCCTTACTATAGCTTCTCTACTTTCAGGAGTTATTTCTTGCGTGCAAGAATATGATGTTTCAGGAGGGTGATAACATCCTAACAAACAAACTCCTATATTTCCTGTGTTTGCTCCGCCAACATGAGCACCGATGACTGTCTCAGGCCTCCCTTGATATATATTACCGACCCTATCCACAAGAAAATGATAACCAATATCATTCCATCCTCTACCATTTTGATGAAAATCTTGAATCCAATATACTTGATTTTTACCTTCCTCTAAATCATCAGCACTGCAACATGCAGCATGATGAAGTGTAAGCTTATCAAAATATGGGTGATAACTGTATGCTCCCTTTGAATCTTCAGCTCCCCACTCTTCTCTACTAATAATAGTTGGCTTTGGTATAGCTCCAGACACTATTTCCATTTTTTTTGCTAGACCAGGTAGCTCATCCTCAATTGGGAATATTATTATGGAGTTAATATCAATAGAACCGACAGCAACGACCTTGTAGGAGAATGAAAAAGGTAGGCTTTTTAAATCTTTTAAAAAAGTTGCAATAACACTGCCATCATTAGGTTGAGAAAATAAATTTCCATTTATTGTGATATCATTGTTTCCATCATTAACAATAAATAGTACACTTTCAATATTATCTCCAATGAATTCAATTGCAGCTCCTTCAATTGCTTGATCAATTAAAGGAGACTCCCCTTCTACAATTAAAAAATTTAGACTATCTCTTGAGCTAAATACTGGATTTCTGTCAACACTTAATCCAATATCATCAAGCTGAGCTGAAATTTTTTGAGGAATGATAAATGAAATTGATAAAAAGAAAAAAACTCTATGAACTATAGAGTAACGAAGAAAAAGATTATACAATTAAAAAGTCAGTCTAGTAATTAAAACCGAGCGATACTCTTTGCACAATACCAAGAGGTCCAAAATCAGATGATGTATAATCAACACTTAAATTATTATTTGAGTTCATGATTGGATATTTCACACCGACACCAAAGGACAGCCCCTCAATGGCATCCTTTTTACCTATGCCTGGGTATCCTGCTCTTATGGAAAACATATTGTTTACATTAGTTTCAATACCAATGTTGATATATTCATAATTATCATTGGGGTGAACGGCATCAAAAGCAAAAAGGACATCAAGTTTCTCTTGGTCAATGATATAACCGCCTAAACCGACTCTAAATAATAAAGGAAGTGGAAAAGCATCTGTTTCATATTGTGCGTTAACAAATTCAATATTGCCTTGATTGTTAGGATCGGGGTCCACGCTAATATTCATATCTCTACCTGCTAGTGATATATCATTTCCAAAATTAGCTATGCTAGCACCTAAGATTAAGTTCTTGATTGGCGTTTTATATTGTACTCCAATATCAACACCAATAGTTTGCCCTGAAGAATGCCATATACGCTGCCTAATATTTTTAATTGTTGCTCCAAGTGATAATTCATCTGTTAGTTTTTTACCAACACTTAATCCAATTGACATATCTTGAGAGTTAAACTTCTCTCCAGTCCCATTTGGATTTTCAATTGTTCTAACCAAGTCATCAGGCGATGTAAGCATTGCAAGAGACAAAGAAAATACTCCAACCCTAGGCCACTCAAATCCGAAAGAACCAAAATTATAATCTGTTCCTGCAAGCCAACCATTATTTTCAAAATATGCTTGAATTCCTTTAAGGTTTGCTAAACCGGCAGGATTCCAAAAACCACTAGATAGATCATTGACAATGGCTACATTTGCACCGCCCATCGCAGATCCTCTAGCTCCAGCACTAATTTTTAAAAACTGAGCTGCGGTCGTACCTACTTTTGAAATATCTTGATCATTCTCCAACTGAGAAAAACTAAAGGATATTCCGAATATTAATATTGCCGTAATTATTCTATAATTTTTCATCATTTAATTACCGCAAATCTTCCAGTTGATTCATTACCGTTATCGCTCTTCACATGGAAAATATACATTCCAAATGAAACAGGAAAGTTGTCCGATGTTGTTAGATCCCAATACTTAATACCATCTTCTATTGAACTATTATGTTTTAATGATCGTACCAACTCGCCAGACATAGTATATATGTCAATTGAGCAGTTAGATGGCAGATTAGCAAAATAGACCCTTCTTGGTCCTCTATCTAACGGATTTTGAAGATCAAGAGGTTCAATATTGCTAGAAACTACATAAGGATTTGGCACAACATATATATCATCCATATTATCTTTTTCTACAATAATATCTTCTTTTGATGAAGAAGTAGAAAATGCGAAAATATCATCAACAAAGGCTCTTGTCGTAAATATAGAGAATACATCTCCCTCCATTGGTGCAATAGGTACATCAGTTGTATCAAATGTCAATTCCCATGAGAAAGAACTCATCGATGAGTCTTGAAGAATTATAATCCGCTCACCAGGGTTCCAGGTACTATCAAATGGGGCAGTTTCAATTACGATGAATGGTAATTGCCTAGGTTCAAAACCTCTTGTTGTTTCCCAAATTTCAAAATTTGCCTGAACATATTCATATCCAGGTCGGTAATTGTTACTAATTTTTTCATTAAACCAGCGCAATTCATAATCAGCTGGATATTTGTTATTACCAAGATTATTAAAAGGCTTTACGGTAGGGACCCAATTATTTGGACTGTCTTGATTCCAGCCTATTTTTTCCTCATCTAGCTCTAACACCTCATTTTGAATACTTAACGTCATGCCATCAAAAATAGGATTGCCTTCCTCAAGTGCAAGTTTTTTACTGTTTTTAATTGGATAATAAATGAATGTAGCTACTATCTGTTCAGACTCATTTATTGAACCATCGTTGTGAATTAGAATTTGCCCATCTGTATCTAATAAATCATAATCACTACCCTTAGTCAAAAGGATGCCATTAGAATTATGCAACTCAAAAGTAAGACTGTCAATATTTTGATGAGAAAGCTTATGATAATTTCCTAACCTTGCTATCAATGTATCAGAAACTTCTTTCTCATCTAAAACGCTATAATTAAGCCCATCATCTTCACTAAAAATAATTTTATAGTCGTTTTGATCTTGGATAGCTGTGTGATCTATAATCTCTAAATTTATCAAGCCAGTACCATTACCTTGGATTTGATCTGGCAAACTATCCTTAAATGTTGAAGCAACGTAACCAGCTGTCATGGTCCTAGGCACTACAGCTACTGTATTTACATCCAAAAGAACTTCACCTGTCTCAGGATTTACAGTAATGGTTTTTGAACATTCAACTGGAGCTACCATTAACTCAGCATCACCATGATCGTAAGAAACAACTGCATAATAATATTTTTGACCATTGATAACATTATTAGAGTCAACAAATACGTGACGAAGTCCAGTATTATCCCCCAAATTATAACTAATTCCTCTTCCTGAATACGGGATTGAACTCAATCCTGAATAGTCATTTACTAAATCAAACTTTGCTGATGCACCGTCAACAGTCTTTAAAGGTTCAAATAAAAATTTAGACCCATTTGCATCTGTTATTGTTTGCTGATCTAAAAAAGAAGGATCAGTAGATCTATAAATGACATATCCCTCAAAATCATATGTTTCAGTTATTGGATCAAAACTAGTTTCTGCAACATCATCCCAATATAAAGTGACCTTTTGGTCACCTGGAACTGCAGTAACGTTTGGTTTTTCTGGTGGTTTAGCAAATTGATAATTTTTTTCATAAATATCTTGTGCAGTAACAGCATTTAAAGTCAAGTCATCATAATCTTGTCCCACGATCAACGCTATGCTAAACCTTCTGGATTCTTTTTTCGGTAAGTCAATTGGACCAGAACTATATATGAATATATAATCCCCAGCTTGAACTGAATTAGCTGAATCGAATACTCCAGGGGTTAAATAATTTTCAAAAATGAATTGATCATTTGAGATTCTATTTTGACTCGTAAAAGGAGGAGAGGCAAATCCAGTTAAACCGACCATATCAGATTCATCAAGATCAGTCCAATCTATGTTTGGTTCACCTGGCTTTCTCGGATCAAATGGATCTCCAGGTGTTGGCAAACCATCGTCCTCTCCCTCGTCTCCTGTATTAGGAACACCATCAATTCCAACATCATGTTTTTCTACATTCCAATCTCCATCCTCATCTATACCATTATCTTGCCTTTCATCAATCATACCATCGTCGTCATTATCAATACCATCATATGGCTGACCAGGACTTTCTAAAAATTTATATCCAAAATATCCAGGCGCCCTACCAGACACATCAGAAATACCATCAGCATCCCAACAATAGACCATGTTCAGATTTTGATCAAAAAATGAAAGATCATCTTGCCAATTAGAAGGGCCACCAACATGAGGATCGCCCCACATGCCAAAAGTAACATCATTAAGATCTTTATCACTCTTATTTGTGACTTTATAAATGAGAAAAATAATATCCTCAGCTAGAGGGTTTGCCCATTGATAATATCTAGATTCAATCTCAATACCTAAGCCTCTCTTTGAGGAATCAGCTTCGAACGGATAGTATTGGAATTCCTTATTTGTTCTATCATCAACTACAAAAAATGATTCCAAGTCAGAATTTGAAGCCCCTTGCCTAAGCGCACCAGGCCAAACGTAATCTTTTAAATTTGAATTATACCATCCAAATGGCCAACTATCGGGCTTTCCATCTCCATCTCTATCCAAGTCATTACTTGTCGGAATATTTTCACTTACTGGGTCACCATAAGGCACTGTAAAATCGTCATTCCATGCCAACGGTTCCCAACCATAAAATTCCAATCCGTCTGGAGAAACCTCTCCACCAAGTGAAGTAAGACCATCACTGATCATGTTAGCATACCAGTTTGTATCACCGTCAACAATTTCATAAAAAGCATCTTGATGATGGCCTGATTCAAGGGGGACTTTTGCACAAATAAATGGCCCAAACTCATACCCATACCCTAACGTCTCCCAAACAATATCCGTTACTCTATTTCCAGGACTACTAATCGATCCATAGTTCCAAATTTCCGTAGTTATTTTATTCCCGTTTAATATTGCTTTTTGGCGAGGCAAAATCTGCTCGTCCGCAGCTTCTGCTTTTCTGGATGCAGACAATCTGTCTCTCCATCTATAATATCTATCATGATCGCGTTTTGTCCAGCTTTTTTTAGGCCCTTCAATATACCACTCTACATCTTTCCCAAATGGCCATTGTGCTGATAAACTCGTAATAATAAAGATTGCTGATATAATTATTCTTTTAAACATAATCCTATAAATCTAAGCTCAGTCCCAGTTTAAAAGATCTAGGAGCAGAGTAATAATTTGGTCTAGTTACATAATCCTCCCATGTATGCAGACCAGCCATTCCATAATTTGCAATTAATTGTTCAGACTCCTGATTACTGCGATACTCATATGTGTATTTGGCAGTTCCAGTGTCATTAAAAACATAACGTTCATTTCTAATGTCGAATAGATTGTAAACTCTCACAAAAAGAGAAACTTTATAGCTTCCAACTGAGACTCTTGTTTCAAGCTTTGCATCAACATTTCTTTGTACCGGTTTCCTACCACTGTTTGGTTTTGGAACAAAATTTGCATTTGGAATTGAAGGCGTATAAGGCCATCCAGTAGCTATTTTACCAATCAATCCAAGAGTAGTTTTAGATGGATCCCCGATGATTAAAGTCGTATTTAAAAGATGAGATTGATCCCATGATAATGGAACAATTAATTTTTCTTCTTCAATGCCACTCAATGCGCTGAAATAAAACGAACCTGAGTTAACGGAGTTTCCTTCAGATTTTTGATAGGTATAATCTACCCAAAGACTAGTTCTAGAAACGGGATCATATCTCTTAGTAAGAGATAAAGTCAACCCTCTTGCACTTCCATAATCCTTATTTAAATAGATTGAATAGTTAGAAGGTCCATAATTAGGGCTATTATACCTAATACTTTGCAGAGCAAGAAGCTCTCTAATATCTTTATGAAATAAATTAATATCCATTCCGATCATATTACCAAACTGTTGTTGAAAACCAAATTCATACAATACCGTCTTCTCTGGCTTTAGATCAGGATTACCTACAGTAGGGGATAAACCAGCACCAAAATAACTTTCGCGATACAAATTTCTAAGCGTTGGCATTTGATAGAAATGACCATAAGAAAAGTGGAAAATACCTTTGTCAGTTATAGGCAGAGAAACACCGATTCGTGGGGATATCATTGTTTTTGTCGTAGCCTCTTTTTCATCTGCTTCAGGGTATATAAGGTTTGCAATCGTTGAATCATTAGGTATAAAAGCGTCATATCTAAGACCAACATTCATGATCATTGAACTATACTCCATTTTGTCTTGAATGTATGCAGAATATTGAACAGCATCTTTATCATAAAAAATATGATATGGAGATTTATTTTCTAGAAGAACCGTAGGCTCATTATAATTTTGATCATAAAGCACCTGAAGATTTCGCTCCACTAAATTATCATTTCTAAAACTGAATCCAGTTTTAATCTCATGATTTTCACTTATTTGAGTTGTAAAATCAAATTTCCCACCAATTGATTTAGAATTTCTGTATGTATGTCCCATTTGAGTGCCACCAAACAAAAATGTGGCTGAGGTGGGTTCAGTATTTATGTAATCTGTATTGACATACCTTTCATCTAAGGTGTCAGCGTACAAATAATTTTTATAATCAGTATCACTAATAAAAATATTTCCCTCATAAAAGCTTTTCGGTGAAAGAGAATGATTGATCTGAAGCGAGTGATTATTATTTTCTGTATAGCCTGTAGCTATGCCGTCAGGATTATACTTGTAAACATGTGAATAGCTCTTACTCTGAGATTTAGACATTATTGATTGAGTTGAAATTTTAATTCTAGGAGATACTCTCCATGTAAATTTTGATAAAAAATTATTGCTTTCACTAGGGTTCATAGGAACATAGCTACTGTCACCTGACATTTGTATATACCAATCACCACTTGGAGGAAAATATGCAAAATCGCTCGGCCTATGTTCCCTAACACCATAAAGATAACCATCACTTTTATTATTTCTTACTGATACATTAAAAGTAAGCTTATCACCTAAACTTGGAATAACTGGCCCAGATACAAACGCATCCAAAGTGCGATTTGCTGTTATTGATTGATTAGAAATATTTGGAAAGATTTCATCCGCATTTGAATTATAATCTCCAGCATAGTAAGAAATACTGCCCTCGTAATTTTTACCTCCATCTCTTACCTTTACATTAACAACACCACTCATAGCATTTCCATACTCAGCATTAAATGCACCACTAACAAGCTTCATTTCCTCTAATGCTTTATTACTTAAGCCTACTGCGAGAGAATTTGTGAAAAAGGGGTTTGATACAGAAACGCCGCCAATATAATATCCGACCTCATTACTCCTTCCGCCTCGAACATGAAGAGCACCGCCAGCACTTTGGTTCACTCCAGCATGAGTTGATAAAACTCCAAGAAAGGATTCAACAGGCATATCTTGAATCTCTTTTGCTGTAGTTACTCTTTGAGATGCTGTTAGGTCTTTTTGAACCAAAGGTCTTTCAGCGAGCACTGTAACCTCTTGCCCTTCAACAACAGATTCCTCAAGACTTATATTCAACTCAGTGGTTTGATCGGTTGTAATTCTTACATCCTTAACTATTACAGGAGCAAATCCTATAGCATCAGCACGAACAGAATAACTACCAGGAGGTATATTTAAAATAACAAATTTACCTCTTTCATCAGAGGCAACACCTAGATATGAATCAACAATAATAATGTTGACACCAACTGCAGGAGCATTATCTGATTTTTGAACAACAGTACCTACTAACTTACCATTCGAGCTATAAGCTAGTGCTACAAAAAGTAAAGACGCTATTATTTTTTTCATTGCCGGGGTGTAAGATATAAGGGAGGGCAGTGCCCTCCCTTATACAACTTGATTAAATGGTTAGCTTATTACTTAAGCAAGGTCATGCTTTTGACCTTTTTCATGCCTGCCCACTCAAGGCTGTAGAAATACATTCCTGTAGAAACAGACAATCCATTTTTATTTTTACCGTTCCACATAACTTTGTGTGTACCAGCAGAGACCAATTCGTTATTGATCAGTGTATTTACCAACTGACCATTAACATTGTAAATCTTTACAGATACTTTACGATCGATTGGTACTGTGTACTGTATCGTCGTATTTGGGTTAAATGGATTAGGATAGTTTTGCTCAAGACGATATTCTTCTGGAGCAATAAACGTAATTGGGTCATCAGCAGCTAATTGCTCTGAACCATTTTCAATAAGAACGAAACTCCATGCTTTTTCATTTTCCACTTTTGTTAACGTAGTATCATACTTTGAATCAGTAGCATTCCATGTGTAAGCCGTATGAGTAAGTGAATCTCTTACGTTTTGAAAAGATAAAAGAATTTCCTTCTTGTTATCTCCATCAAAATCTAAAAGATCACCTTCCCAATGAGTCAATATTCTTGATGGGAATCCCCACTTAAATGCATGACTAACAGATACATCACCATTCTCATCTGTGGTTGTTGTAGTCTCAGTTACATCGAGCTCTCCCCAATAAATAACTTTTTCAAGATAGCTAGATCCGGAAGATGGATCAGGACCGATGTATTCTAAAGCAGTAACATTTGGCCTACTTCTACTTGAAAAGATATATGGGTTATCATGACCATCATAGCCATTTCCAATATCTCCAGAGAAAGTACCTGCGTTACCAATTCTATGAACCTGGTCAGGACCGATGGTTGTTACGTCTTCACCATTATCATAATCTACGACATAAATATCACCAGCATTAACACCCCATGATCCACCATAGTCAGCATAGTATACCTCATGGTTTCCATCTCCATCAACATCAGAAGCAAAACCTCCAAATAATGAAAATTCATCGCTAGGATATGTCGGCTGATAGTAGCTACCCGCAGAACCTGAATCAGCAATTACATACGTATCAGGTCCAGTAGAACTAAAGTTATAGAGGTTGAAGTAATTCCAATGATGGTTTACTACCTCATAATTACCATCTCCATTTAAATCAGCTGGTAATGCATGGTAAGGACTTCCACCACCATAGGTGTTACTGTTAGTTTGGAATTCGGTAACCCAGGTTTCAAATCCTCCGCCAGAATTGTGAACAAGATCATCACCTTCTTGCAAAGAAACAACCAATGTCCCTCTAGGACTACCTCTCCTAATAGCAGTAATTAACTCTTGGCGACCATCACCATCTATATCAAATAGTGTGATCCTTTCGTGATCACCTCTGAATCCAGCTCCATCATCACCACAGCAAATTGCAACTTCAACAGCACATATAGCTGAAGGTTGCTCACCATAGTTATCACTGCCCATTACTCC
>JAYPIC010000004.1:0-51916 GCA_038127595.1 bacterium
GTACAGGAAAATATTCATTTGATGAAAATAATTTTCAAAAGATCAAATTTGAAAACTTTTTTCAAAAAGACTTATTTGAATTGAGTTTAGATATAGATTATAAAAATAGCTTTAAATTAGACCTGATTAATTATTCTAAACTTGAAAATGATATTGCCAATATATCTCTAACTCTTCAAAAACAAAAAGACAAAACACAAATTAAAAAATTTAATTATGAAGAAGGAAGTAATTTTTTTAAAATAGATGACCTGATATTTAAAAAAAACAATCTATCATCATTTAAAAAAATTGAGGTAAAAACTCCAAATAATAATTTCTTGATACAGAATAAAGGTAAAATTCTTATCATTGGAGATAAATTTGATGCAACTAATTTAGCAAAATTTTTAAATAATCAAACTGGTGAAAGTAAACTTCAAAAAATAAATAGTCTAATTGAGATTGATTTTAAAGAAATTAAAGTGCCAGTATCAGAAAAACTACAAAACTTTAAATTATTAGGTGAAATTCAGAAAGGGCAATTCGTTAAAATTACATCTAAAGGCGATTTTGGTGGTAATAATTTTTTGGATATAACAATGAAAAAAGATAAGAACAGTAATAGAAAGTATTTAGAAATTTACTCGGATTTAACTCGACCTCTATTAACCGAATATAGTTTTTTTAACGGTTTGTCAGGAGGAAAATTATTGTTCAGCTCAATAATTGATGGACCAAAATCTAATTCAAAACTCAAAATTGAAAATTTTAAAGTAGTAAATGCTCCTGGTGTTATCAAATTATTATCTTTAGCCGATCTTGGAGGTTTAGCTGATTTAGCTGAAGGAGATGGAATATCTTTTGCTAAAAAGCTTGCAGGAGAAATTGGTGTAAAAAAAATTGTTCCGTTCAATAAATTTGGAACTGCATTGATACCTCACAGGTCTTTTCAAATTGAAATTGCTAGTTCAAGATCTGAGATTTATGAAAAAGGTTCTCGAAGTCCATCTAAAGTGGAGTTTGCAAGTTTAGAGGAAGATTTAAAAAGGAGAGATTTTACGATCAATGCAATGGCAATGGATATTCACCCTGATCATTTTGGTAAAGTCTATGACCCATTTAAGGGTAAAGATGATCTAGAAAATAATCTATTAAAAACTCCACTAGACCCTGAACAAACTTTTTCTGATGATCCATTGAGAATGATGAGAGCGGCTTATTTCGCATCCAAATTGAATTTCAAACTTGATTCGGCATGTAGGACAGCTATTAAAAACCAGGCAATAAAAATAAATATAGTTTCGTGGGAGAGAATAAGAGACGAATTAATTAAGATTTTATCTACTGAGAAACCCTCTATTGGGTTAGTCATTATGCAGAAAACTGGGCTATTGAAAACTGTTTTTCCCGAAATAGATGTGATGTATGATATGGATCAATCTCCAGAGTGGCATCATAAAGATATTTTTGCTCATACCTTACAAGTTGTAGACAACGCAGCAAAATTAACAAATAAAATGGAAATCAGGTTTGCTGCCTTAGTTCATGATATTGCTAAACCTCCAACAAGGAGAATTGACCCTAAAAGAGGGTATACTTTTCATGGTCATGATGCTGTTGGTGAAAGAATGCTACATAAAGTTTCAAAAAGGCTTCGTCTTTCAAATCAATTATCCAACTATTTAAAAAAATTAACATTGTTACATTTAAGACCGATTGCACTTGCTAAAAATGGTGTCACTGATTCAGCTGTTAGAAGATTAATGGTCTCAGCTGGCTCTGAAATAGATGATTTGATGACTTTATGCAGAGCTGATATCACTACAAAAAACCCTAAGCTTGTAAAAAGATATTTAAGGAATTTTGATCTTGTGGAAGATAGAATGAAGGTAGTGCTAAACAAAGATTCAGCAAAAAAGTTTCAAAGTCCAGTTAGGGGTTTGGAGATAATGGAAATCTTTAATATAGAAGAAGGTAAAAAGGTTGGTGAATTAAAAAAATCTGTCGAGGATGCAATTTTAGATGGCGTCATAAATAACACATATGAAGATGCTAAACAATTTTTGCTGGAACAAAAAGAAAAGTAAAAATCTTTTTTGTAACCTTAAATTAAATTCTTTTAAATTATGTGTATTAGGAACCAAAAATTTTAATAAAACTTAGATTTATAATTAGGAGATATTATGACTTATATTATTGCAGAACCGTGTGTTAGTACTTGTGATACTGCTTGTGTTGAAGTTTGTCCAGTTGATTGTATTCATGGGCCTGATGATAAAACCGGAGCAGGCGCTGAAGCTAAAGAGCCAGGCTTTGACCCAGAAGGAAAACAATTATACATTAACCCAGAAGAATGTATAGATTGTGGTGCTTGCGAACCAGAGTGCCCAGTAGAAGCGATCTTTGAGGAGAGCGAAATTCCAGAGGAATGGGCGAAGTTCATTCCTTTAAATTATGAATATTTTGGACAAGAATATTCCGGATAAAGCTCACATAGAAAAAATAGCAAAAACGGTTGTTTCGGCAACCGTTTTTTTTATTGATTCAGTTTATGGATAAAGATAAAGTAAAAGAAATTCTATCTAAAATAAACTATCCTGGATTTAGCAGGGATATTGTTTCTTTTGGGATGGTGAGTGGTGTAGAAATTAATCCCAATGAGATTGTAATTAATCTAAGTATCACTTCACAAAATTCTGAAAAAAAATCAATATTAGTTGGAGATATTGAAAAAAAATTAGGTGAATATTTTTCTTCTGTCATTGTAAACGTTGAAGAAAAAGTCCCAAATGTTCCTAGTCCAGGAGCTCAACCAGCTTCTCCAGAACCAGTTTTGCCAAATGTTAAACATGTAATTGCTGTTGCAAGTGGTAAGGGTGGAGTGGGGAAATCTACTGTTGCTTCCAATGTTGCCTGTGGTTTATGTGAAAAAGGTTTCAAAGTAGGTCTTTTAGATCTTGATATTTATGGTCCATCTTTGCCAATTACTCTTGGCATCAATAAACAACCAGAAATGACAGATAGAAAGACTTTAGTTCCGATTGAAAAATACGGAATGAAAGTGATGAGCTTTGGCTTCATCAGTGGTAATGATACTCCGGTAATCTGGAGAGGACCTTTAGTTTCAAGGATGACAGAGCAGTTTTTTAAAGATGTTGAGTGGGGTGAGCTTGATTATTTGATTTTAGATTTACCTCCTGGTACTGGAGATGTTCAATTAACTCTAACTCAAAAATTGCGTATGTCAGGAGCAATCATTGTTACTACTCCTCAAGATATAGCTCTCTCTGATGTCCGGAAAGGTGCGGACATGTTTAAAAAAGTTAAAACTCCCATATTGGGCGTAATTGAGAACATGTCAGGGTTGCATATTAGTGGGACTATCAAAGATGCTGATGGAAAAGAAATAACAGGCGGAACAATTCATACTAATTTTAATTCAAGCTCTCAAATTGATGATAATGGTAATTATGAGCTCCGGTTAGATTTATTTAAAAAGGGTGGTGGCTTAAGCGAGAGCGAGCGTTTGGGCATTCCGTTATTAGGGCAGATTCCAATTTCAAACGATATCGTAAGCGCTACTGATGATGGCGAGCCTTTGATTCTTAAAAACCCTGAGCATGATGCTTCCAAGGTTTATACTTCAATTATTGATAAAATGATTACTATTCTTGATAAATAAAAGTTTGGAACTATTCAGTAATCTCTAAGGTATAAATCAATTATAATTCCTATACTTCATACCTGAATATTTGAGTATTTATCAATTATTCTTACCCTATTAAAATGAACGTAGAAAACATAGACAAAAGTCACTTAAAAAATGTGCCAAAACATATCGCCATTATTATGGATGGTAATGGTAGGTGGGCAAAAGAAAGAGGTCTCCCAAGGATAGCTGGGCATCGAGAGGGGATTAATTCTGTTCGTGAGATAACTCGGATATGTGGTGAGATTGGAGTTGAATACTTAACGTTATTTACATTTTCTACAGAAAATTGGAATAGGCCAAAAAGAGAAGTAAAGGCTTTAATGACTCTTTTATTATCAACCATAAAAAAAGAAATTAAAGAATTGCACAAAAACAATGTAAAGTTCTCAACCATAGGAGATATTTCAATTTTACCAGAAAGTACAGTTAAGGGGATTAAAGAAGGTATAAAACTAACAAATGATAATTCAGGATTGAATTTAGTATTAGCCCTAAACTATGGTAGCAGGCAGGAAATTTTATCAGCAGTGAATAATATTATCAATGACATAAATAACAACAATTTGGATGCTAATTCAATTGATGAGAATATTTTTTCTTCTTATCTTGATACAAATAATTGTCCAGATCCTGACCTTTTGATTCGTACTAGCGGAGAGTTACGGATTAGTAATTTTTTATTATGGCAATCAGCATATACTGAAATGTATTTAACAGATACTTATTGGCCTTCATTTCGCGAAAATGAACTTTTTCAAGCAATTTTCGAATTTCAAAATAGGGAACGAAGGTTTGGAAAAATCAGTGAGCAAGTAGAGAACTAAAATGAAAAATATTGTCATTATATTTTTGATATTTACAGCTCTGTTTGCTCAATCAAATCAAGAGTTTATCCTTAAAGATGTTAAGGTTGAGGGAAATGTTGTATCAACAGCAAATACAATAATATTTACTTCAGGTTTAAGAAAAGGAACAAAAGTTTCATCCGCAGAATTTCCTAGGGCTATTAAAAGATTATGGCAGTTGGGGCTTTTTAATGATGTTCAGATCAAATATGATGAAGAGGCTGGTAATGAAGTAAGTATAACCATTATGGTATTAGAGTCTAATATTGTGGGCGATATTAAGTATATCGGTAATAAAAAAATCAAAGATAGCAAGTTTAAGGAAGAACTTGATCTTAATACTGGGCAAAGAATTAAGCCTAATATGATCCATGAAAAAATAAACAAAATAAAAAAGCTCTATGCTGAAAAAGGATACTTAAAAGTTGATATTAAAGCGGATTTAATTAATTCTGAAACGAAGCAAAATATTTTTGATGGCAAAGCTAAAGCCATAACGAAAGATGTTGTTTTTACGATAAATGAAAACGAAAAAATTAAATTAAGGAATATTTACTTTAATGGTAATGAGGCTTACTCAGATTTAAGATTAAGAATGCTTATGAAGGAGACAAAGCAGCAAAGGTGGTATTACTTTTGGAGGACTGCATTTGATAAAGAAAAACTTGAGCTTGATAAAGAAAAAGTAATTGAATTTTATCACAATAAGGGGCACAGAGATTTTTCTATTTTATCGGACTCTATAATCTATGACGGTAAGAGTAAATATTTGGATATTGTACTTAATGTTGATGAAGGTCCAAAGTATAAGTATAGAGATTTCACTTGGGAAGGGCAGTCTTTATACTCAGAGGAAATTTTATCTAGAGCCTTAGGCCTTACTAAAGGAGACAACTACAGCGAAGAAAGTTTTTCAAGAGCTGTCTATGATCGTATGCAAGGTTTATATATGGACAAAGGCTATATATATAGTAGAATAGATCCTGAAATAACTCCTGTAGGGAATGATTCTCTTGATGTCCATTTTGTAATTGCAGAAAATCATAAAGTTTATATAAGAAATATTTCCATAAAAGGTAATGATAGAACCAGAGAGAATGTTATTAGAAGAATTATGAGAATCTATCCTGGAGATGTATTTAATAAGGAGAGACTATTAAGAACTCATAGAGAAATAATGATGTTGAATTATTTTTCAAATGTGGTCCCTGATGTAGTCCCTGTTGATGATGATCAAGTTGATATTGAAGTTACTGTTGAGGAAAAATCATCAGGTCAAGCCAATATGAATATGGGATTTAGTCAAGCTTACGGAGTTACTGGGGGAGGGGGATTCTCTCTTCCTAATTTTAGAGGCAGAGGTCAACACTTAGCACTGTCTTTTGAAGTTGGTGCGGCTAATTATAATCAAACATATTTTGGTAGTAGCTATAAACCTCAAAAAAGAGAAAGAGCATCTATTAGTTTCACTGACCCAATGGTCAATGATACAAATAATCTTTTAAGTGGTTCTCTTTTTTACAGTTTTTCTGGAAGATCATCGATGAATTACGCTCCACTAGATATGATAACAAAAGGTGGAAGTTTCAGGTGGGGCCGCAGGTTTAAATGGCCAGATGACTACTTTAGAGGCAGCTGGTCGTTTACAGCCCACCAGCGAATTTATGAAGCAGATACATATGAACAGCTTCAGCTTTATACAGGAGGTTTAAATGAAACTGTTGGCGTAAGCATATCGCAATCTATTAGCCGTGATAGTAGAGATCATCCTGAATTTCCTACAATTGGATCTTTGATGGCGATCAGTAGTAGTTTGTCTGGTGGACCTCTTGGGGGGAATGAAGACTTTCATAAACATGTATTGAATCTTGAATGGTATACCCCTACTGTTTGGAAATTTGTTTTGATGAGTTCTGTAAAAATTGGTGGTATTAAAACATTACCATCTACAGATGGTGAGCGTTCAATAGTTCCATTTAATGAAAGGTTTATCATGGGGGGAAGTGGCATGGTATATGGTAATCCACTTAGAGGTTATGAAGACAACAGAGTTGGCCCACTAACGTCAAGCGGAGGTCCTTTCGGTGGAAATGCTCTAATAAAAATAACATCAGAATTTCGGGTCCCTTTCTCAGAAAATCCTGTAGTGTATGGAATGTTATTTGCTGAGATGGGTAACGTATGGATTGAATCTCATTTGCAAGAGAAGTTTAACTTAGCTAGAATTGGGCCATTAGATTTAAAACGTTCTGCAGGAGTAGGCATAAGGTTTTTTATGCCAATGATTGGGAAGTTAGGATTTGACTTTGGGTATGGCTTTGATGATCTTGATGGAGATGGCCAGGCAGAGGGATGGAAATCATCGATTACAATCGGGCAGCAATTTTAAAAATTAAATAAACATAGGGTGAGTATAATGAAGAAAGTGATCATTTTTTATATACTATTAATAGGCATGACAGCAAGTTTGAGTGCTCAACTTAAAATCGGATATATTTTATCAGAAAGAATTCGTGGTGAATATGAGGAGTTTAAAGAAGCAGAGTCTCAATTACAGCTTGAGTACAGAAAAGTACAATTTGAGTTTGATCAGAGAGTAAAAAAATTAGATAGTCTCAAGCAAGATTATGAAGTTAAAAGGTTAATGTCTCTTGATAAAGGTGAGAGTATTAAGCAAGAGATTGAACAGACAGAAAAACAGATTCAAACTTATCAAGCAGAGAAAGTTGGTCCGCAGGGTGAACTAATGAGAAAACAAGCGCAGATGGAGTATGATATTCTTGGTAAAGTAAAAAAAGCTGTAGATAAAGTCGCTATTAATGGTGGCTATGATTACATCATTGATGCATCAGTTGGATTACTTTATTACAAGCCCAAATATGATTTGACTGATGATGTTTTGCACGAGCTTAGAAAACTAGATAATTCAAAATAGACACTACTTGAAGTTTAGTTTAGAAGAGATTGCATTGCATGTTGATGGGACTGTTCTGGGTGATTCAAGTATTCAAATATCTGAAGTTGCTGAAATACAAAATGCCAGAGTTGGCAGTATTACTTTCTTAAGCAATCAAATGTATAATAAATATCTTAATACAACTGAGGCATCAGCAATATTTGTTTCTGATGAGAAATTAGTTCAACATAGAAACGGTATTTTGGTAGATAATCCCCAGTTAGCTATTGCAAAAACGCTTACGCTGTTTTTCCCTAAAGAAGTTCATTCTCAAGATATTCACTCTAGGTCTAATATTGATTCCTCAGCTAAGATTGGCAAGAACGTAACAGTACAAGCTGGGGCAGTGATTGAAAATGGAGTAGTAATTGGGGACGATGTTTTTATAGGTGCAAATGTCTTTATTGGTAAAAACTCTAAAATAGGTTCTGATTGCAGGATTTATCAGAATGTAGTCATTTATCATTCAACAATCATTGGAGATCGCTCAATTATACATGGGTCAGTAGTTTTGGGTTGCGATGGTTTTGGCTTTGTACCAGGTGAAAACCAACATTTTAAAATACCCCAAACTGGTAGAGTAGTCATAGGAGAAGATGTTGAAATAGGAGCCAATTCTGTCATCGATAGAGCTACTATAGGAGAAACAATAATTGATAAAATGACTAAAATAGATAATTTAGTTCATGTTGGACATAATGTTCAGATCGGCAAAGCATGTTTAATTACCGCTCAAGTTGGTATTGCTGGTAGCACTAAAGTGGGTGATAATTCTCAAATGGGAGGGCAGGCAGGAGTAGTCCCTCATGTTGAGATAGGCCCTAACTCAATCATTGCAGCTAAATCTGGTGTAACAAAATCATTAACAGGTAACCAAATGTATGGTGGATACCCAGCTAGACCGATAAGAGATCAGCACAAAAGAGATGCTGTGCATCGTGAAGTTTCTCGGCTAAAACAAAAGGTTCAACAATTAATTCAAGGCTCTGAAAGAAACTAAATTATGCATAGAAGACAAAGAACCATCCGTAATTCAAAGTCATGTAAAGGTGTAGGCTTACATACAGGAGTTGACAGTGTCCTTACATTTCATCCAGCGCCTGAAAATTATGGGATTAGATTCGTACGCTCTGATATTAAAGATTCGCCTGAAATAAAGGCAGATATAGATCATGTAGTAGATATTTCCAGAGGGACAACTATCGAACAAAATGATGTGCGAATACATACTGTAGAACATGCACTTGCAGCAGTTAATGGTTTAAGAATTGATAATGTCATGATAGAACTTAGTAATAAAGAAACACCTGTGATGGATGGGAGCGCAAAAGATTTTGTTGATGCCTTGTTAGATGCTGGTATTAAAAAGCAAGAAGCAAAAAGGAAGGTATTAAAAATAACTCGGGCTGTAAATTATACTGACTATTATAGAGATATAGATATTCACGTTATCCCTAGTGACAACTTTAGAGTTACTTTTTTAGTGGAATATCCTTTGCCAGCATTGGGCACACAATATGAAGCAATATACAATATGGAAGAAGATTTTGCTTTTGAGGTAGCACCAGCAAGAACCTTTTGTTTTTTAAGTGAAATAGAGATGTTAAAAGAGCAGGGACTAATTAAAGGTGGAGCATTGGATAACGCTCTGGTGATTATTGATAAAAAAATCGATGATATTGAAATTAATCGATTAAGAGATTTATTTGGTATAGAGGAAGCTATAGCTAAAGGGTCTAATGGTCTTTTAAACGGCAAGATTCTTCGCTTTAAAAATGAACCTGTCCGCCATAAAACACTTGACCTTATTGGAGATATTGCCCTTCTTGGCGTTCCAATCATTGGCCATATTACTGCTGCAAGAGCTGGACATGCTAGTAATGTTGAATTTGTAAAAAAGTTGAAAAAAGTTTATGCTAAAGAATTAGAAGAACTTTGGAAAGATGATTGATATGAGTGAAGACTTAATAAAAAACTCTTATAATATTCAAGATATAATAAAGATTTTGCCCCATAGGTACCCGTTTGTACTAATTGATAGGATAGATGAAGTGAAGCAAGGCGAATATGTGAACGCAATCAAAAATGTTACAATAAATGAACCTTTCTTTCAAGGCCATTTTCCAGGACAACCAGTCATGCCTGGTGTTCTGTCCTTGGAGTCTATGGCGCAAGCCACAGCATTTTTGATGCTACATGAATTAGATGATCCTTTGAAAAAAAATATGTTTATTTCTGGTGTTGATAAAGTTCGATATAGGCGATTAATAACTCCTGGAGATACGCTTAATATCAATATCAAATTGGTGTCCAAAAAACTTACTTTATATAAATTTGATGGTACGATAAAAATTGATGGCCAACTTGCAGTACAGGCAAAAATATCATCAAACTTAGTTGATCGTGTAGAGGTGTAATTTTACATTGGGAGTTCATTCTACCGCTATTGTTGACCCAAATGCGAAAATTGGAGATGATGTTACTATTGGGCCGTTCTCTATCATAGAAGCTGGGGTATCCATTGGTGATAGAACAACAGTCGGCAACAATGTTACTATATCATCAGGCACGCATGTAGGCAAAGATTGTAAAATTTTTCATTCAGCTTCAATTGGAGCTATTCCTCAAGATTTAAAATATAATAATGAAGAGACTTTTCTATATATTGGAGATAGAACTGTTATTAGAGAATTTGTATCTATAAATAAAGGTACATCAGCTTTAGGTAAAACTGAGATTGGTTCTGATTGTTTGTTAATGGCGTCGGTTCATGTAGCTCATGATTGTGTTGTGGGTAACAATGTGATTATGTCTAATTTGACCACGCTTGGAGGCCATGTTAATATTGATGATTGGGTAATACTTAGTGGAGGCGTTTTAGTCCATCAGTTTTGTAACATAAGTAAGCATGCTTTCATAGGGGCAGGTGCTTTAGTAACCCAAGATGTCCCTCCATTTATTTTAGCAGCAGGTTCTCCAGTAGAATATAGTGGAATAAATAGTGTTGGACTAAAGCGAAGAGGTTTTTCTATTGATGATAGAAAAGAATTAAAAAACATTTATAAAATGTACTTTCGATCAAAAAATAATCGTAAAGAAAATCTGTCAAAAATAAAAAAAGAGTTAGCATCATTTAAATACACCAGTTTAATAGTAGATTTTATTGAAAATAGCGAAAGAGGAATCATTTAATAAAAATGAAAACCGTAATATTGGTTTTTTTATTATTTATTTCCTCTATTTCCTCTCAAAATATAGATTTTAGTTTAAGCTCCGTAGATGAACAAAATCTATATGATCACTCACTTAATATTGCTAATTCATCAACGCTGTGGCTTGCGAATAATATTAATACGCCTGAGCCTAGTGGCAAGGCTTTATATATCAAATATAGTCAATCATCACTTTTAAAAAAAATCAATAATAATCATTGGGTTCTACCAAACTTGCAGCTTGGCTTAATGCCATCTAATAATTTAATGTTATCAGGAAATTTTTTTGGTATGCATCTTAAGAAAGATATATTACAAATTTCAGGAGGTGGTATTCATTACCTAGGTGGAGAGAACCAAGATTGGATTGTTTCATTTCAAAAATCAGCATTGAATGGACTAAATGATTTTAGGTTAGTGTCTACTTCTTTAAGTATAAATAAAAGAGTTAAAAAATCTTTTTATTATTATTTCTTAGGTATCGGTTCATGCGACTTTTCATTTACATCTTATTTTGATTCAAGTGAGTTACCTAAAAAATTCGATAGAAGTTTAACTTATTTAAAATTAGAAGTTTTAATTCCATATAAGGATTTTGATTTAACTTTTTCATCAAACATTAGTTCAAAGAACCAACTTTTCCAATTAGGGTTGGCTAAGGGTTTTTAAAAATGAAAAAAATATCAATATTAGGTTCAACTGGTTCAATAGGTGTTAATGCACTAAGCGTAATTAAAAATTTTCCAGAAAATTTTAGGGTAATTCACCTCACGGGTAATCTAAACTCCGAAAAAATGATCGAGCAAGGCAAAGAGTTTTTACCAAATTCAATTACGATGATTGACGAGCAAGCTGCAGAAAAAGTTAAATCAGGCTTAAGAGAGCTCGATATAAAAGTATTCACTGGTCGAGAAAAATTACTAGAAGTAGCCAGTGATAAAAATATTAATCTTGTCTTAAACTCATTAGTTGGTGCCTCAGGAATGGAACCTACGTTAAAGGCAATTGAAAATGGTGTAGATGTTGCTCTTTCAAATAAAGAAAGTTTAGTAGTGGCTGGTGATTTGATTTATAGTGCAATGGAAAATTCAGGAGCAAATTTATTTCCTGTGGATAGCGAGCACTCAGCAATATGGCAATGTATTCATGGTGAATTAAAAAAAGACATAGAAAAAATCATTCTTACGGGAAGTGGAGGTCCTTTTAGAACTCGAGAAATAAATACATTTTCATCCATAACAAAAAAAGACGCCTTGAAGCATCCAAATTGGGTAATGGGGCAAAAGATAACAATTGATTCTGCTACTATGATGAATAAAGGACTAGAGGTAATTGAAGCATTTTGGTTATTCAAGATGGATGCATCAAAAATAGAAATTATAGTTCATCCTCAATCAATCATTCATTCCATGGTTCAGTTCAAAGATGGTTCTATTAAAGCTCAGCTAGGAGTCCCTGATATGAAGATACCTATTCAATATGCTTTAACTTACCCTCGTCATTTATCATCTAATTGGGAGAGGTTAGATTTTACTAATATTAAAGACCTAACCTTTGAGGCTCCAAACCTAGAAAGGTTTCCTTGTATTTCATTAGCGTATAAAGCGCTTAATAAAAAAGGCTCTGCAGCTGCTGTTCTCAATTTTGCAAATGATTATAGTGTATTTAGGTTCCTGGAGGAAGAAATTAAATTTACAGATATACCAAAAATAATTGATTTGGCTATGGATAATCATCAATGGATTGAATGCCCTAATTTGGATGATCTCAAAGCATTAGATCTTTGGACAAAAGACTTTGTGAAGAATTTTGATTAATATGGAACATCTCTATTAAAATTTGATTAATACATTATGATATTTATTTGGTCAACAGCACTAGTTATAGGTATTCTTGTATTCGTACATGAACTTGGTCATTACCTTGCGGCCAGATCTGTTGGTGTGCGAGTGGAGAAGTTTTCTATTGGTTTTCCTCCAAGGTTTTTTACAGTTACATCCGTTGACGGTGGTTTTGATGTTACTTTTTTCTTTTTTGGGTTGAAAAATGGGTCTATCAAGTGGAAGCCTATTTTTACTACTCACCTTGGCATCCCAGGCAGGGTTGGTACCAACACTGAATATGTGATTGCTCTTATTCCTCTTGGCGGATATGTTAAAATGGCAGGATCCTTGGATGAGAGTTTAGATACAGAAGTAACAGGTGCACCTGATGAATTCTCTAGCAAAAGTGTCTTACAGAAAATATGGATTCTAAGTGCAGGAGTTATAATGAATATTTTTACTGCATTTATTTTATTTACAGGAATCACATATTACCAAGGTACTATGAGCACTAATGACGGTTCATTTATTGGAGAGTTTGCTAAAGATAGCCCTGCACAAGATGCTGGTTTATTGAGCGGAGATGAGATAACTATGATTAATGGACAAGAAGTTTTTAGTTGGAATGATTTAGTCGATATTTTGCAACCAATTCCTAATACAAAAGTTGACATTGAAGTCAAAAGAGGAGATGAGTATTTAGATTTTTCTTTTGATACATATGAAATTTTAAGGCCATCTAAAAATGGAATAGATACTGTTGGAGGTATTGGTATTTCCCCTCAATATGAATATAATCCAGCAACTTTTGGCGAGTCCATAAAGCTTGGCTACTTAAATACTGTTGGCAGCTTTGGTTTAATTTCATTGACCTTCAAAATGCTAGCCAGTGGACAAGCAACACTGAAAGACTTAGGTGGACCAATTATGATTGGTCAGATAGCAGGAGAAACAGCAAAAGCTGGATGGATACCATTATTCAATTTTATGGCTTTAATTAGCATCAATTTAGCATTTTTGAATATATTGCCAGTACCTGGTTTAGATGGAGGTCACATATTTATTATTTTGATAGAAACTATAATTAGACGTCCTCTTAGTCTAAAGTCAAGAATGGTAATTCAACAAATCGGTATGGTTCTTTTACTGGGATTAATGTTTACAGTAATGTTTAATGATATAGGAAGACTTTTTAATTAATTTTTGCTAGTTCAAGATTCAAAGATCCAAATTTCATTTTTAAATTTATAATTATTGGTAGTTTGTCTACATCAGAGATCCACATTGTAATTTTCCCTGCATTTTTAAATGGTTCACCATTCATCTTTTTTGGCCAAATTTTGTTAGCATAAAATTTGCCGAGTGCAGTTTTTGTTTTTACTTTTTCATCAGCGAAAAATTTTAATGGCGTCACTTTTTTATTATCAACCACTTGAATTTCATAATTTTCATCAGAAGAAAATTCCAGCGTTCTAAAATAGTATATCAATGAGTAGGGGTTAAATATCTGGCCATTATATGATATACTATCTTCTTTATAAAAGAACATTTTATTTTTATGATCATAAGTAGAAAGAGAATTTTGTTTGTAACTCCCTTCCCTTATTTTTTTATTAACCTTCAGTGGTTGCCATGTATTTAAATCAACATCAATAATTATTTTATCATTTATTGGGAAAATATATTTCAATGATGGTTTTGATTTAGCTTTGAACTCAATCCTTAAAATGTCTTGGTTTTGGATATTTTTAAATTTTTTTGATTTTAAGGTTGCTGTAGCAACATCTACACCACCAAAAGAGGCGTTATAGAGCAACATTTCATCCCAAGATTGATCCTTTGCAAAAATAACTGAGAAAATTAAAAAAAATAGAATTTTCACCGAATTTTTTTTAACCCATTCGTATTATACATGTATATTTTTGAAGCAGAGTTAACTAAATCTCCATCTTCAATTATTAGATCAATCTCTGTGGGAAAAGAATCAAGAATCTCATCTACATTATTTCTTGGGGGTTCTCCGGTCCTATTAACGCTTGTTGTTGTAATTGGTGCAGTGCATAAACTTGCTATTAATTTGCAAAATGGATGATCTGGGATTCTTATGCCAAGTGTATTATTGGGGCCCATAATTTTCTTGTGAACGATATTTTTTTTAACCGGGTATATTATAGTATTTTGAATATCTAGATAACTAGCAGCCTGTAATTTTTTTTCTTCTTTAACATTTAACCAAGTAGATACAGTGCCCCTGTCAGGTGCAATTACGCTAATTGGACCTGTTCTATTTTTCAGAGCATTTAACTTGTCTATTGCTATGGGGTCTTTTGCATTCACTCCAAATCCATAAATAGTATCAGTTGGATAGACTAGAATTCCGCCACTATTAATAACTTTTACAGCAACTTTTACCGCTTCTTCATTTTTCCAATTAATTATTTTCATTTTATTGTTTTGTTTTCCATCTATTATGAAACCAAAAATATTGTTCTGGATATTTTTTGATAGACTGTTCAATTATAGTCGTGTAAAGTTGAGTGATGTCTTGAACTGATTTTTTATTAGGGCTTATCGGAATGAATTCAACTTGATACTGCCTTATGTTTTTTTGAACGCATATACCAAATATTAGTGAAGCATTTGTATTAAGATGAAATAATGCTGCACCTTTATGCGTTGAAGCTGGTTTATTGAAAAAATTTACGAAAACACCTTTTCTTTTTGCATCCTGATCACTAACTAAGCCTAAAATTTCGTTTGCATTTAGAACATCATATAAAGAGTCCATGCTTGATTTTCTGTAGACTTGTTTGATGCCACTTAATTGCCTTTTTTCTTCAAAAAATAAATTGGCCCCTTTATTTTTTTGTCTTTGAGCAATACCTACAAGAGGATAGCTATTTTTTCCAAACCAATGTCCTAAAATTTCCCAAGATCCAAAATGCGCAGAAACCAGAACGGTTCCTTTTTTTTGATTGATTGCATTTTTTAAATGTTTTTCACCAACAACTTCTATTTCAATAGAGTTGGGATCAAATGGGAATGCTAAGAATTGTAAAAAATTAAAAATAAAAAAGTTATAGCATTTCTTTAGTGTAGTGTTTATCCACTCATCTGATTTGTCAGGAAAAGCTATTTTAAGATTTTTTAATGCAGTTTCTTTTCGTTTGGGAACGTAATTGAAAAAGATGCTAGCAAGATTTTGACTAATTGTATGAAGCTTTTTAATTGAAAATATTTTCAAAATACGGCTCAAAACGCGAAGAGCGAAATATGTCATTCTATGATATATAGTCAAAATATTATGCTATAAAATTTTAATGAATATTATTAGACAAGTTGCATCATCTATGGTCAAATTTAAGTACATGAATCGTATTATAATTTATTTTTGCATTGCATTTGGTATTTCGTTGGCTGAAACGGTATATCACATTCCTATTGAAGGAACAATTGATTTAGGGTTGCCTCCATTCATTGAACGCTCTATTGCAGAAGCTGAAGAAAATAATGCAAAGACTATTATATTTGAAGTTAATACTTTTGGTGGTCGCGTTGATGCTGCCACGCAAATCAAGGATGCAATATTAGATTCGAAGGTCCCAACAGTTGCCTTTATAAATAAACGTGCAATTTCTGCAGGCGCGCTGATTTCATTATCTTGTGAAAAAGTATTCATGGCTGGAGGTGCAACTATTGGAGCAACAACTGCAGTGGATATGCAGGGCAACAAAGCTAGTGAAAAAGTTATTAGCTACATGCGTGAAGAAATGGCTGCAACTGCAGAAAAAAGGGGAAGAGATACATATATTGCTAGAGGAATGGTCGATGAGGAATTAGAATTTCCAAATAAGGTTATTAAAGAATTTATCAATGATGGTGAAGACATAGATACTATAAAGACAAAAGTTTATTATCTTGTAATAGATGGTGATACCGTTATAGTAGATGATATTGAGGGCAGAAAGCAAGGTAACTTAATTACATTAACTACCGAGCAGTCTTTAAAATATAAAATTGCAGATGCTTCGCTAGAAAATTTTGAAGCTGTTCTAGATACTTTAGGTTTTTCAAATTTAGCAGTTAATAAAACTACAGAAAATTGGTCCGAAAACTTTGTTCGTTTTTTAACAAATCCTGTGGTCGCATCTCTTCTAACTACTTTTGGCTTTTTAGGTATTTTGTTTGAGCTTCAAAGTCCAGGATGGGGTATCCCCGGTTCAATAGGCCTCATTTGTCTAGCTCTATCTCTTAGTGCGTCATATATAGCAGAATTAGCAACAATGAGTGATCTTTTAGTTATACTTATGGGTATGTTATTCTTAATGCTAGAAGCATTTGTGTTCCCAGGGTTTGGTGTTGCTGGTGTGGCAGGAATAATTTTTATTTTGTGGGGTCTTTATCTTTTATTACTTCCTGACGTTCCTGTGGGAGAGGAAGTTTTGAGTCAAGCATCTAACGGCTTAATCATTGGTATAATTGGTGGTTTGGTTGGATTGGTTTTACTTTTTAGAGCTATGACAAAAACGAAATTTTGGAGAGATCTAACCTCTCCTGATATTCAAAAGAAGGAAGATGGCTATGTCGCAAGTTTTGGTTGGGAAAAATTGGTTGGTGAAGAAGCATTAACAGAAACAGATTTACATCCTTCTGGATGGATCAACGTAGGTAACGAAAGAGTTTTTGCTTTAAGTGAGGGCAATTTCATTGATAAAGATGTAAAAGTAGTCATACTATCTGTAGATGGTAATAGGGTAGTAGTTCGTAAAAAATAATTTATAGTTTTTAAAATAAGGAGTTTATATGCCGTTAGTTCAAGGAGCTTTTTTAATTGTAATAATTTTATTTCTTGTTCTGTTTTTTTATTTTGTGCCTCTTGGTATGTGGGTCCAAGCGGTGGTCTCTTTAGGGCTTGGTAGAATAAGGATTGTTGATCTCATTAGAATGCGATTGAGAAAAATATCTCCAAGGCTTGTCGTAGATGGAGTTATAAACACTCACAAAGCTGGTTTAGATCATATTAGTACAGATATGTTAGAAACTCATTACTTGGCAGGAGGAAATGTAGAGAATATTGTGTCAGCACTAATTGCGTCTGACAAGGCGAAGATTCAATTGCCTTTTGAAATTGCAACCGCTATTGATTTAGCTGGAAGAGATGTTAAATCTGCTGTTGAAACTAGTGTGTATCCAAAAGTTATCAATGCTCCTGTTGACGGGTATTTATCCGCAGTAGCAAAAGATGGTATTGAACTAAAGGCAAGAGCAAGGGTGACAGTTCGTACGAATATACCCGGATTAGTTGGTGGTGCTACCGATGACACCATCATTGCTCGTGTTGGTGAGGGTATTGTCAGTGCCATTGGTTCAGCTCAAACATACTCTGATGTTCTTGAAAACCCTGATAGTATATCAAAGTCTGTTTTGAATAAAGGCTTGGATTCGGGGACTGCATTTGAAATACTGTCGATTGATATTGCGGATCTTGATGTTGGCAAAAATATAGGTGCCTCTCTGCAAGCAGATCAGGCTGAAGCAGATTTGCGAGTAGCTCAAGCAAAAGCAGAGACAAGAAGAGCAATGGCAGTAGCTCAAGAGCAAGAAATGCAAGCAAAAGTGCAAGAAATGAAAGCTAAGGTTGTTGAGGCAGAGTCAGAGGTCCCTAAAGCAATGTCACAAGCTTTCAGGGAAGGCAATTTAGGTATTTTCGATTATTATAATATGAATAATATAAAAGCTGATACTGGTATGAGGGATTCAATAGCAGACTCGCCTGGAAACTCTAAGGATAAAGGTGAAGATGTTAACACAGACTCTAGCAAATAATTTTCAAGGTTAGATAGTATGAGTAATTGGTTATTCTTAATGCTTCTTTACGGCTTTTTTGGCTGGATGAAGAAGAGGCAAAGAGATAAAGCTAGAGATAAGATCGAAAACCAAGATGACTGGGATACTGGAGGTATTGTAGATTTTGGTGAAGGTATTTTAGAAGCTATAATGGGCGACGAAAATAGTAGGGTTGAAAAACCTAAAACTATTAGAGAAGAAGATATTGATGAAGAAGAGTATCTAGATGACTTTGAAGAAGTATTAGTAGAAAGTCCTAAAATAGAACCTGAGATTGATTTAATAGTAGATGAAACGCCTGGTAAAGATGTTCCTTTACAATCAAATAATGTTAGGAACGTTAATATTAATAATACAAAACTAGCTAATCTAATTGATCTGCAAGATCCAGTTAGGACTGGGGTTATATTTAAAGAAATATTTGATAAGCCAAAAAGTTTAAGAGGTAGGCCCAGATAAACCTAAATGATTGAATCAAATATTTTTTTTGATTCTATTTCTAAATTATTTAAATCTGAATTATTTTGTATAATATAATCTGCCATATGCTCTTTGTCTTCATCTGGCCATTGTAGTGATACTCTTTTCAAAAAGTCGTCTCTCGTCATGTTATTTCTTGACATTACTCTCTCTGTTCTGTATCGAAGTAAAGAAGTAATCACAATTACATAATCCATGTGTGTGTCAGCCCCTGATTCATAAATAAGAGCAGCATCAACAACAAAGCAGTTATGTTTGTTTTGTTGTTGAATTTTTTCAAATGTAGAATCAATTTTTTTAAACACATGTGGGTGTATTATGGAATTTAAAGCTAGCTGATGAAATTCATCTTGGAATGCAACTCTAGCCAATTTTTGTTTATCTATATTTTGGTCCGCATTTATTACATCGCTGCCAAATTCTTTAATTATTTCTTTTTGAGCACTTTCATCGGTATTTATAATATGTTTTGCTTCTTTATCTGCATCAAAAATGTATGCACCCCAAGCTTGGAAAAATTTACTCACCTCGCTTTTTCCAGAACCAATACCTCCAGTTAAACCAATTTTTAGCATATTATAAATTTATAACTTTTATTATTCTTTGTGTTACTTCTTCAATCGAACCAAGACCATTGATTTCTTTCAATAGGTTTACTTTTTTGTAATGATCAATAATTGGAGCAGTTTGATTCCAATATACATCTTGGCGTTTCGAAATTATTTTAGCATCATCATCACTTCTCCCCGAATCTTTTTTGCGTTTTATAAGCCTACTAATAAGCTCTTCTTTATCTGCAGTTATGCTTATGGCAACGTTAATATTTTGATTCAACTTTTTTAGTAAGTCGTTCAAGTCATCAACTTGTTGAAGATTTCTAGGATATCCATCTAAGATATAACCTTGTTGAGCATTAGGAGCTTTTAGATGTTCCTCAATGATTCCAATTAATATTTCATCTGGAACGAAAAGACCTTTGTCGATATACTTTTTAGAGATTTTTCCTACACTAGTATTTAATGCTATTTCCTTTCTGAGAATTTCTCCTGTTGATAGGTGTGGCACATTAAAGTGGTCTTTTAGAATTGAGGCCTGAGTGCCTTTCCCAACTCCTGGTGGGCCCATTAGTATAATTTTAATAGACATAGTTAAATTAGAATTCCAACAATAGATGCAGTTAGCCAAGAAGCGATAGCACCTCCAAGCATAGCTTTAAAGACAAGTTTTGAAAGATCTTTTTTACGTTTAGGAGCCATTGAACCTATCCCACCTAGTTGAATACCAATGGAGCCAAAATTTGCAAATCCGCATAAGGCATAGCTCGCAATTATTACTGAACGTTCTGAAATTGTATTATTTGAAACATAATCACTTAGGTCTCTAAAAGCAATGAGTTCAGTTAGCACAATTTTTTCACCCATCAAAGTACCAACTATTTTTGCATCGGCCCAAGGTATACCCATGGTCCATGCAAGCGGCTTGAAAAGTAAGCCTAGCATCTCTTGCATCGAAGTCCCTAATAAACTTAAAATAAAATTAATCATTGCAACCAATGAAATAAAAGCAATTAACATTGCAGCTACATTTGCTGCGAGTTTTAGACCATCTGTAGCCCCTCTCCCAATTGCATCTACTAAATTATTGTCTTGGGACTTTAGTTTTATACTATTTGAGTTTATGATTTGATAAGATTTTGTTTCGGGGTAAATGATTTTTGCTACCATTAGTGCTGCTGGAGCTGACATTACAGAAGCAGCAAGAAGGTGTCCTGCAATTTCAGGTATGTTATTTAGCCACGTTACATATAGTGCCATTACACTTCCAGCAACTGTTGAAAATCCCCCAACCATCACTGTCATCAATTCAGAATTCGTCATTTTAGAAATATATGGCCTTATTAGAATAGGGGCTTCAGTTTGTCCAACAAAAATGTTTGCAGAAATACTTAAGGTTTCTGCTCCGCTAGTCTTCATTGTTTTTTCCATGACTTTGGCAATATTTTTTATAATGATTTGAATTATCCCAAGGTGGTATGTAGCTGCAATTAAGCTTGAAAAGAAAATAATAACAGGTAGCGCTCGAAATGCAAAATTAATTAAAGCTTGATCAAAACCAACTTCGGGAATGAATGAAGTAAACAAGAAATCACTACCAGCATCAGCAAAGCTAATTAATTTTACAATGAGGATATTAAAATAAAAAAATAATGCTTTTCCAAAAGAAGTTTTAAGAATGATAATAGCAAAGGATATTTGAAGCCCCAGGCCCCAAAAAATTATATTTTTGTTTATCAGTGTTTTATTATTTGAAAGCAAAAATGCAATACCAAGCAGTACAATGATTCCTAATATTCCTGTATAATTTTCCATATCTTACTTTTTTGGAGGAATGAAACATTTTCTACAACGTGCCTCATAAGCATCAGTTTCACCTATGACAACTTGTTGTGTATCTGAGGTAATTCTTTGGGTGTATGTAGCATCTTTTCCGCATTTCATACAGATTGCGGTTAGTTTATCTAAATAATCAGATTCGCACATGATTAATGGCATAGGGCCAAATGGCTGGCCTTTATAATCAGTATCAAGACCTGCAACTATAACTCTAGTTCTGTTTTCCGCAAGAGTTTTACAAGCAAGCAATAGGCTGTCATCAAAAAATTGTGCTTCATCTATACCGACAACATCATAATCGCGACCAAGTTTCATTAAGTCTTCAGCATTGTCAATAGCAATTGATTCTAAAGAATTTCTGTCATGGCTGACGATCTTATCTCTACTGTATCTGTCATCTACTTTTGCCTTAAATGCAACTACATTAAGGTTTGCAATTTTTGCCCGTCTTAATCTTCTTAAAAGCTCTTCAGTTTTCCCACAGAACATGCTTCCACAGATAACCTCTATCCAACCTAATTCTATAGGTTTTTGATGCATACTATAAATTTCCTTTGATCATTGAATCTATTTCTCTAATTATTTTATTTTTATTATCAACTAGTTCTGATTCACCAGAAATAATAAGATCTGCTTCTGCTTTTAGCGTTCTAACATATTCATCGTACATTGGCTTCACGGTTTTATGGTATTGTTCATGAATGCTTTCTTTTGTTCTAGCTCTGTATATGATATCTCTATTCAAACGCCTTGAAAAGCGGACTTTTTCTTTTGCGTGTATAAATATTTTTAGTGACATAACCTTAACTATTTCCGCAAAATGAAAAATAAGTGTGCCCTCTAAAAATATTAATTTATTTGGATAAATAGTTTTTGAATTTTCTTTACGCTTATGTTTTTTATAATCATATATTGGGCTTTTAATCTTTTCATTTTTCAATAAAAGATTAATATGAGCTTTTAGCAATTTATAATCAAAAGACTTAGGGTGGTCAAAATTTAATTTCTCCCTATCATCAAAAGTTAAATCACTAAAATCTTTATAATATGAATCTAATTCAAGTACAGCTGCCTTATTTTCATAGTGGTCCACTAAGCTTTTTACTATTGTTGTTTTACCAGCTCCAGAACCACCACTAATTCCAATCAGGTAGTTTTTCATTATGGTAATTTTGTATTATCGAATGGCATTGGCAGGAGTCTGATGGATTCAGTTTTAGTGATTAACTTATTATTATTACATATTAATATGGATATATTTCCGCAGATGTCCCAGATGACCTGTCTACACGCACCGCATGGCATGCCTGCGTTATTTGTTGATACAGATAACGCTTTAAATTTTGTTTCGCCTTCTGAAACTGCTTTGAATAAAGCTACTCTTTCTGCGCATATAGTTAAACTATAACTACTATTTTCAATGTTACAGCCACCAAAAATTTTACCCGATTCTGTTAGTATAGCAGCTCCAACTTTATAATTTGAATAAGGTGCTAAGGCTTGCGACCTCATTTCAATTGCTTTTTGAATTAAGTCATTATCAGACATAAATCAGACCTTATTTGCATGTAAATGAAATTGACTTATTTGTTTTATTTCCAACTTTATCTTTGATGATAATGTCGATAAGATGATCTCCCTCATTCATACCTCTTTCAAATTCGTATGTAATTTGTTTTTTAACAGGTTGATATGCGCAGAATAATCGATTCCCATTTAGTTTAACAACAAAAGATTTTTCTTTAGGTTCTATTCCAGATATGGAATCCTCAACATCAATGATAATCTTTTTAACATCTTTTCCATTATAAAATCCGCCATTTGCAGGATATGTTTTTAAAATTTTTGGTGGGACTAAATCCTGAATTATAGTCACAGCATGGAATTGATCTAAATTCGCAGTAAGTATATTTTTATCATCATTATCTTTTGTATCTACATAAGTCCAATTTTCAGATTTTTCATCATAGTAGTAAATACCCATTTTAGTGTGACCAGATAATCGATGATTATATCTAATTCCTAAAAGATATTCATTTTTCAAAACTCTATCAAATGGTTGTAGTTGATAAACTGCCGATAGATGATAACCATTTTTTATTGGAGCATGTTTATCAACTTTTTCAATCCATATTGCTGTAGGCGAGTAGACGGTATTTGGTAGTGTTTGAATGGAGCAATTTTTATCTTTTGAAATTATAACTGTTTTCATGTTTGGTTCTGCGATGCCCGGCATAAAATTAAACCTAGTTTCTCTAGATAAATCTCCTTTATGTAATGAGATATCTACATATTTTACATTTTCCAAAATTTTTGGAGATAACATATCTGATAAAAACACATTTGGTTGAATTTGACTAACAGTGTAAGATTGAAAAATATTATCATTCGATAATTTTAGTTTTGCTTCACCTGGCGCGTATTGGTCCATATCAATTTGAAAGAATATTCCGCCTTCCGTGTGCACTATATCTAACTTTGGGTTTATATCTAATATTGTTTTTGATGTATTATAATTTGACCAATGAAAAGGCATAGCAATCGATCCTATTTGATTGGTTGCGATAATTTGGAAAATTCTATCTTTAGAATTTTCTGATGGTATAAATAGTATCAGATTTTTCCCTTTTCTTTCAGAATTTAAAATTTTTACTTTTTCATCAGGGAACCCAAATGGTGTAAAAGCATAAACTGTTGCATCTCTTATTGCAAGTCCTCCTCTAGTAGGGCTTATCTCAATTGAAATTTGGTTATCATCTCTTGCTATTTCCTTTGCATTGATAGACATGGGGAATGTTCCCAACATTACTCCATTTGCAATGGCGGTATTGCCTGTAGCATCAGTAATGATTATTTTTATTTTATGATAACCTGGGGGTAGAGTAATAACGCCATTCTGGTCTAATTTATGAACTGACATCTTTGGATGTTCAGGGAGTCTATATAATTTTTGGTATTCTCCTAGATTTTGTTTTTTCAATTCAAATTGAACAAGCGTCCTAACATTGTTAGTTTGGCTGTAAGGTATTCTATTGTAGTTAAGTTCAAAACTAAGCTTGTTATTGATATACAATTCAGCTTTATGAAATTGATATTTAAACTTTGAGCCTTCTCTTTTGTCTATGGCTTGTATTGCTAAACCAAAATCTCCAATAACACTGATAGTATCAGCAAATAAATATTCTCCATTTTTATCTCTAAAAAGTGGAATGGTTTGTACTAAAGGACTAGAATTAATAAGGGTACCTTTTGATAATGGGACTAACGCTATTTTTTGCATGATTGGATTTACTTTATCCTTTGTGAGAAATCCATTACTAAGTGGGTCAAGAGCTGCATCTGATTCATCGCGGACTTCGAAATGTAGATTTGGTCCAAATGCATAGCCAGTTTCGCCTGTAACGCCAATTACATCACCTTTCTTGACTCGAAACTCATTAGGTGAAAAATTTGTACGTATACTATATTTTTTATTTTTGGCTTGTTGAAGCTTGAGCACTCTTTCCATTATCGGACTAAATTTGTCTAGGTGTGAATAAACGTAGGTCTTTCCACTAGTTGTTTTATGATATATCGCTTTTCCATATCCAGAATAATTTGTAACAATTCTAGATATATAACCATTTTCAACAGCAAATACTTTATAGCCAGTTACCCCATTAGTTCTTATGTCAAGGCCCATATGGAAATGATCATCCCTATATTCTCCAAAGTTTGAGGAATATGAGTTTCCGGCATCAGTTGGCCAAATTGGACCTTGAGCAAATAAATTTGCTAAAAACAAGAAAAGGATGGAATTTGTCTTTGTATGCATATAGTATGAGATGGTTTCAATTTATTTAGATAAAAATAGAGAATCCAACCATAAATAGATTTATTCTTTTAACAATTTATTTTATTTATGTTTATATATAAAATTTATCACACATAAGGAGATCTTAATGAAAAATCTAAAAATAATTTTATTGGCTGCAGTTATTATTTTGCCACAATCAGTTTTTGGAATAGTAGGCTTTGGATTAAATGTACTTCAAGATGGAACCAAATTAGAAGCATCTTCTTACACAGAAGGTAGTGGTCTTTCTGAAGTAACTGTTGAGTCATATGAAATGAATGCTCTACCTGTTGGATTAGGAGGCTATATATTTATTGATCTTTTAGGGTGGACGGTTGAACTAGAGGGAAATTCTGCTTATGGAGAGTATAAATTTTCTTTTAGGAATGTAGTCAACCAGATGGAGGATATTCCATTTGGATGGGTTAGAGTATCTAGTGCAATGACAGTGAAAAAAAATATTGCTGATTTTTCGATTCCACTTTTAGCCAAAACTGCATTATCTGTAGGAGTTGGTGTCAATTCGCACAGCTCTACTCCTCGTGCAAGTGTTTCTATGGTTAGAGATTTGCTTGATACTGATGATTTGACGGCTGGATTTGATCCAAATTCCTTAGAGGATGAATTGATCGATTATTTAAAAGAAAATAAAATTGATAATAGTGGAACTCATTTGCAGTTAGGATTACGATTTAAAATACTAGTAATTGATTCTCATTTGAACTTCAGATATAATATGACTGAGGATGTATACAAGGGAGAAAAGGGTTTTACTGAGGTTCAGTTCAAATTAGGAATGGCATTTTAGTTAGAAGGAAGATTCTCATTCAAGAAAATTGATTTGTTCATTGAAGCAAAAAATCGTTTAAAGAATTCTGGTTCATAAATACCGCCAGATTCTAAAATTTTTCCATCTTGTTCTAGTTCACCACTAGCACTAACCCTGACGTTAGTGTTATCAGGTCCAGATTCATCAATGTTAATAGTCACTTTATATCTATAAATACGAGGGCCTTTTGGAGAATTATCTTGATAATAATTATTGACAGTTTTATTACTTGAGTGGGAAGACCTACTGCTTCTTCTCCAGCCAGATGATGAGCTAGAACTTGATGGCCTATCATCATCATCGTCATCATCATCATCTTTATCGCCAAAAATTGCACTTAATAAGACAACGAAAAAAACGGCTACCACTGCAACACCAAAAATTTTTACACAAGTTTGAGCTTGCTCTTTCTTAGCCGCTTCTTCGGCGTCTATCTCTTCGTCAAACTTATTATTTTGAGAGGATGGACCAGGATCAACTCCATCTGAAGATACTTCAGCTTTTTTCTGTTCTGTAGTCCTGCTGGCAGTAATTAAACCAACATCAGAATTAAGTACATCGATTGTATAATCCAGATCTTGTAACGCATTAATGGATGCCTTGAGTGTTTTCTTGGCATCAGCAGCAAAATTTTGAGTTTGTAATGTTCTAGATACAGCTGTTGGTGGTTTATTCTGAGTAAAGACTACATTTGCAGTTGCTAAGTAAAACATTAAGGAAAACAAACGAATTTTCCCTTGTATTGTAATTGGGCGGATTAATCGACGCATGCCCTAATATTTTAGGCTTTGATAAGTAAAATCTGATACAAGCTTATCATTATTGTAGGTAATTATTACAGTAAGTGATTTTGATTCAACATCTCTATTAGAGCTAGATTGCACAGAATTAGTAGTTCCACCAAACAGGAAAGCCCAGAATCCTTTACCCAATTGAGCTTGGCCATATGTGGCTGAAGCATTATTAGAAGATGATTGTGATGAACTTATTTTATCATATGTCCAGACTTCATTGCCGCTTGAGTTTTTTGTTACAATATTAGGTGAGCCCAACACTTCTAGTACCTCTGCTTGGCTCATTCCTTTTTTTATCTGGCTTTGAACCTTGCCTAGAGTAAGCTCATCTTTTTTTTCTACAGGGACTTCAATGATTATTGGATCTGGAGGGGCGCAGTTAAACACTATAAAAATAAAAGAAACTATAAAAATGATATTTTTCATGATGGTTTTCTCTCTCTAGCTTTATATATAATACTTCATTTTATATTAAATTGTTCCAAAAACAAATTAAAACATTTATAACTCATTAGTTAAACAATGTATCGAACCGCCACTAAGTTGGAATTGTGAAACAGGGCAGACTTCTGTTTTTATTCCGAGACTTTCTAGTTTTTTGCCCACAGAAAAATCTGAATAGTTTGATGAACTTATTAGTAAACCAGGAGCACAAAAGCTATTTACTGCTAATGAACCTAGTTGGCTATCTGTGCCGATAGAGTCTTTAGCTGGTATGATTATAATATGTACGTTTAGCTTGATACTAATTTTTTCAAGATTTTTAAATGAATCTTTTGTAATTAGTTCCTCACAAACGATCATTGCAGATAAAGCACCTTGCTTATTAAAAACAGTTGTAAACACAGTATCTAAATGAAAAGATGGGGTATCAATCAATATAAGTTCATTTGCATTTAGAAACGAAGCTACATACTCAGCACCCGCAATCGTATTTCTATTTATTCCACTAAAAAGTAATTTATCTTTTGGACAAAAATAAAACTCTCCACCTTCAGCAAGAATATTTTTTTTAATTGGTAATTCTTTTAAGTTAAAATTCAATTTTTCAAGCTCATTAGCCACTATTTCAGTTTCAGCTTCTCGCTTTTTTTCTGCAAAATTTAACATTAATACATTACCATTAAGATCACTGATAAAACTGTCTCTCATAAAAACATAGTCATGGCCAAACTTTGATTCTTCCAGGATTTTAGGGAATGGAAATTCAATAACTTCAATTTTATTTTTTTTTAATGTAGCAATAAGGTTTAGACGTTCTTTTATTAGAAGGTTTTGGTTTGGTACAGTTCCATTTTTCATGAATGGATTATCTTTATACCCTATGATCCCATCAGACCACCATGGTTTTTTTGGTAATGAACTGATTGCGATTTTCATATTATAAATTTTTTATTTCATCTTTTTGAAGCAAATCTTTTATTTTTGCTTTTATTTCATTTCTGGCCATGCGATATGGTTCTAAATCCTCTTCATTATCATTCCAACCATGAAAAGGGTCTTTGATACTCCAATGTATGATAATTTTTCCATCTGGGAAATTAGGGCACGCATTTTTTGCATTATCACAAACTGTTATAACTATATTAATTCCTTTATCTAGGTATTTATCAATTTCTTCAGACTCCTGTTTTTGTATGTCAATACCCCATTCAGCCATAACTTTAACAGCAGCTGGATGTAACCTTGAAGGATTGCTTCCTGCACTGAAAACCTCAAATTTATCGCCAGCTTCTTCTCTAAATAGGCCTTCAGCGATCTGAGAACGACAACTATTCCCAGTGCAAATAAAAATTATTTTATTTGTCATAAAGAGTCATTTTAATCACATATGAAATAAGCATTTTGACCAGACTCTCTATCAAAAATATGGATAAGGTCAAATATATTGATATCGGTGTCTGAGTTAATATCATAATTATTAGAATAATCTTCGCTAGATAAAATATTATCTAAAAGTACTTGGGAATTAATATTTTCAAAGCAGTTGAGATACCATATTCTTCTAATAAGAGTTGAATCAATTACAAATGGGTTTGGAATATCATTTTGATAATTAGCAATAGCATATGTCCTTGTTAGTTCAACTTCATCTACAGGATCAAGTTTGTGCCATTCAAATAATATGTCTTTTTGTTGATCAAAAAAATTTTGATTAGCTACATTATTATAGATTGTATAAAAATAAAACATGCTTCTAGCTATGTTACCTTTAACATCTTCTCTAGGTTCAAACTTTTCGTTGTCATTATCTACTTCTGAGTATTCATCAATGAACTGATTTGGAATACTATTTGAATAATAATCTAGCCGCCACCATCTATCAGTTTGATAGTCATCTATTTCACCAAATGGTTTATTACCTCTTGAAGAATTAACATTTCCTCTGGTGGGGTATAAATGATGAAGATCACTTTTTTGTGGGGAGCCGCTTGCGCCCATACTCTGTGGCCATGAGTGTTCACAATTCATATTTAATGCATTAGTTTGAGGTCTAGGGTCTTGAGATGGATCAATAGTGATTGTATAGTTGGTGTAAATTCCTTTTAATGTATTATCCTGCCCAAGATCAATGATTGAATACATTACATCTCTAGCATTATTATAGCTAAGCGTGCTATTTGTTTTATAATTTTCAATTAGGTAGTTGAAAAGGTTTAGCTTTGTATTCCCTGAACCAATTATTGACTGCGCTGACATAAAACTAATGACGTACCAAAGAGTTAGCAGAATTTTATACATATATCAAAATTTATCTTTTTAAATGTTAACAAAAAAGGATGCTGTTAGTTTATTATTTCATACAAGATTAAAAACTATCTTAATGCCTTGAGCGACAATAATTAATTAAATTTATATAATGGATAATTTACAATCTGTGCCAATTGCGCAAAACATACAGGAATCTGTTGATTCATTATCTGGATTAACAATAAATGATTTAAATAAATATTTGCCGGCTTTACAAACGGCTGAAGATTTATCATTAGAAATAGATCATTTAAAGGAGGGAGTTTTTTGGTCAGAAGGGCTCAAAGGCCTCCAAAAACTTCCAAGTAATAGTATTGATCTAATTGTTACAGAGCCGCCCAAAGAGCCATGGATGAATTTAGAGAGTAGAGGTTCTCAATTTACGCTTCAAGAATATTATAGCTGGAATCAAAAATGGATTATTGAAGCTAGCAGAGTTTTGAAAAATACTGGTGGTATATATTTACTCTGTGATTGGACTTATTCCAATATGTATAATGGGCTTTTAAATGAAAAATTCATTGTACAAAACAGGATTACATGGCATAATAGGTCAGCAAAAACTAGTAAAAATAATCTGACTTGGAAAAACCAATCTGGGGACATCTGGTTTGCCACAAAAAATGAAGATTTTTTATTTAATAACAATGCAACGAGTTTAAAATCAGAGAGACATTCATTGCTTAGTGACAGGGAAAAAAAAGCTCAAACTAACTTTTGGTTTGATATACCTAAAGTAACAAATGACAATGCCCGTTATTCTAATAAACTCTATTCAAAAATATTAGATGCTAGCAGTTTTAAGTTGAATTGGATTGTAGATCCTTTTATGAGGACAGGAGATGTTGGGGTAGCAAGTAAAAGTGCTGGGAGAAGATTTATTGGTTTTGAAGCAAATAAAGATAAACTATTAATGTCTATGAAAAGAATAGATCAAAATAATGAACGGTAGTTAATTTGAATTATATAGATAAAATTAAAAAAGATATGTATTCAGCTATGAAAGCTGATCAAAAAGTTAAAGCAAATATATTACGCTCTTTACTTGCTTTACTAAAAAAAGTAGAAATAGAAACTAAAAATCCATTAAGCGAAGATCAGTTTTTTTCTGTTGTTAAAAAAATGGTTAAACAACTCAAAGAGTCAGTTGAAGTATATAGTAAGGCTGGGAGAGGAGAATTAGCAGAAAAAGAAAAATCTGAATTGGAAATAATCCAAGTATATTTGCCTGAACAATTATCTGAAGAAAAAACCATAGAATTGGTTAAAGAAGTTATTTCAGAAATTTCTGCAAAAAGTATTTCCGATATGGGTAAAGTAATGTCCATGGTTATGCAGAAAAGCGGTGGTAAAGTAGATGGTGGAATAGCAAATAGGATAGCTAAAGAATTATTGCAATAGATGAGTTGGTTTTTAGATGGCCTAGCTCTTTTTTATATTCTGTTTAACGGTGTTCTTGGCTTTAACAGGGGGCTAGTGGATGAACTTGGAAGATTAATAGGCTTAATATTTTCCATACTAATTGCAACAAGTAAAACCTCTTTTTTATCCAGTCTCATTTTAAGCTATATAACTGTTCCCCCTTGGCAATCAACTTTTATATCTTTCTGTGTTATCTTTTGTGTTGTTCTACTTTGCGGAAGAGTAGTGACAAGGCTTTTTAAAATAGCGCTTTTATCACGGTCAAACATTTGGATGGATAATATATTAGGCTTTATTTTTGGAAGCCTCAAAGGATATTGTATTATTGCTGTTTTTATATGGGTAATTATCATATTACCTTTAGATAAGTGGACCATGATAATTGAGCAAAATTCAAAAATAGTTAAAACTACAAATGAATTTAGAGTAACTATTATTAGTTTTTTTGGCTGGGAGGACCCAGTCAATTTCAGTGAAAATTTTATAAAAAAATTAGTTCAGCCGTAATGCCTCAAATCCCTCAAAACACTATTGACAAAATTAGAGATCAAGCTGATATAGTTGATGTAATATCAAGAGAAGTTGAATTAAAAAGGAAGGGGGTGAATTATTTTGGAATATGTCCTTTCCATGATGAAAACACTCCATCTTTCAGTGTTTCGCAATCGAAACAGATTTATAAATGCTTTGGCGGTTGTGATGCTGGTGGTAATGTTTTTACTTTTATAATGGAGTTTTATAAGCTGACATTTTTTGATTCCGCCAAATTGCTTGCGGATAGATATAATATAATTTTAGACATATCAGATAATTATTCATCTTCAAATGAATATTCATTTCTAAAGGAAGTTCATGAGAGTGCTTCCCTTATTTTTCAACAAAACTTATTTTCTGATATAGGTAAAGAACCATTACAATATCTAAAGAAAAGAAATCTAACTGAAGAAATTATTAGAAAATTCAGGATAGGTTTTGCTATGGATGGTTGGAGTGGGCTCATAAAAAAGATTGGGCCTAAATATAATAATGAAACTTCAAAGCTGTTAAAAACAGGACTCTTTAGTAGATCTGAAAAAGGGACAGTTTATGATAGATTTCGTTCAAGAATAATTTTCCCAATATCTCATCAATCAGGTGATGTTATAGCTTTTGGAGGAAGAGACTATAATAAAAATGATCAAGCGAAATATTTAAATTCCCCTGAAACTGCTATTTATCAAAAAAGCAATGTCTTGTATGGATTAAATGTAACCAAGAGCGCAATTACTAATAGTAATAATAAATACATCATTCTTGTCGAAGGTTACATGGATCTGTTACAACTTTATCAGGCTGGTATTGAGCCTGTTGTTGCGGTTTCAGGAACTTCTTTAACAAAAAATCACGCGACTATAATTGCAAGATATAATAAACCAGTTGTTATTTTATATGATGGAGATTCTGCTGGCGGGAATGCGGCTATTAGGGCTGGATTCGTCCTCCTTCAAGCAGGAGTAGAAGTATATGTTGTTAGGCCTCCAGGTGAATTAGATCCAGACGACTGGCTTTTAAAAGAGGGGCGAGAGGCACTCAATGACAATATTGAAAATCCTTCAGACTTTATGGAATTCCATATTAACTATTCAAATGCAAAAACTTTTAAGGGGGTACAAAAAAGTAATTATTTACATAGTGTTATTGGCGATATAAAAAATATTAATGATTCTATTATAAAAAATGAGCTTATAAAATATCTATCTGAAAAATTGAGAGAAAAAGAAAGTGATCTAATAGAAATTTTAAACCAAAAAAGAAGTTATAAAAAGTCAGAGACTGCAGTCGTAAAAAATAGTGTTTTTAATTTTAAAACAAAATTACATAGGGCTGAACTAGAATTAATTAAAATATTATTAAATTCAAGTTTTGACAAAAGGAAAAAGCTTATTAGCAATTTAGGTATTGATTTATTTTCACATGAGTTACTTTCAAAGATTATGAGTAAAATACTAACTGATGAATCCATAGAAAATTCTAAAATCATTGATTACTTTTCCGAAAAAGGCGAGCGTGATTTTATATCTGGATTATTAATGGAAGAAAAAGAAATACAAAACCCAGATCAAATAGTTAAAGATTGTTTGTCTACTATACAGTCTGCACCACTAAAAACTAGAATTGATGATCTAAGATTTGTAATACAACAAAAAGAGAAAAGTGGGGCAGACACTTCTAAAGAACTAAAAGAAGTAATGGAGCTTCAAAAAAAATTATATAATCAGAATTAATGAGAAATTGGATCTTCATATTAATTTTTTCGTCATTGCTTGGCAATATGAATGCACATCAAGTACAACTTGTTACGCATCATGAAAAAACAAATGGTGTTTTAATAAGAGTAGTAGTTAGTAATGTCCCTGAAGTTGATGACATTGCTGGATGGGTTGGGCAAGAGAATTGGTTTTACCTAACTTTAAATGAAGCAGTATTTGCTGAAAATGTTTTAGAAAACCTCAAAGCAAGCTCACCAATACTTGAAATTGAAGGTATTCAAAATCAACAGTCTGTACAAATTGGGTTTTTAATGGAGAATTATATTTCTGACTTTGAAATATTTCATTCTCCCTCTAATAGAGTTTTTCTCATACATCTCTGGCATGAATTAGATGTGGACAACATTGCAGATATCAAGATTTCAGAGAAAAATAATAATAATAAAATATTTTCGATTAGCGATCAAAATTTAAAAGGCATGCCATTTTATGACTCATTTATTGATGCTCGAGAAAAATACGGTCCGGAAAAATATTTTGTATGGTATAACAATTGGTATAGTACAGAAGACAAACTTGACTTTGGTGGTAGAGAAAATAAAAAAATTAAAAACGAAGCCGATATATGGGAAAAACATTGGTCAGGAAATTCTTTATCAAAAGAAAATACTACCTATGGTCCTAAGCTGCCTCTTAATAGCCAACAGTCTAATAATGCTAATGAGGTGGTCATCATTAATAAGGAATCAAAAAAACCTGCCAACAAGCCTAAAACGGTAGTCATAAACGAAAATTCTAAAGAAAAGATAAAAAGAATAGAAGAACAAATCTTAAAAAGAAAGAATGCATCTTCCAAAAAAGAAAAAATTATCTCATCAGATAAGAAAGTTGCAGAAAAACAAAAAGTCAAACCAAGGCGTGTTATTAAGAAAAGTTCTGAAGACTTGGCAGCATATGCAATTGAACCTAATCTCAACAATAGAAAAACTTATTTAAAAATTGGTTGTGATTTGGTTGATGTAAATGTTTACCTTGACGGGAGGAGAGTCGGTAAAACACCCCTTACAAAAAGGCTTCCTGTTTCAGCAGGGTGGCACAGAATAAGGATCGATGTACCTGGAGCAAAAAAGTTTAATAAATCAGGTATCCCAAATCCAGATTTTAGAGATGTTTATGTAACAAAAGGTAGAACTCAGAAAGTAACATTTAAATTTTTACATGATCAAGAAGAGCCTGGTTAAAATGTTTGAATATTTTATGACTCTATCTCGAGTTTATAAGGTTTACATTTTTTTATCTTTCAATATGCTCTTTGGTCAGTTCTCTTCCAATGTTGTACATGTTGACATTATATCCGAGCCAGAAAAAGTAGAAGCCTCAATTATCTTTGATGAGATTATTGACAGAGATGATGTGTCTGGTTGGATTGATAGAGATAATTATTTTACGCTAAGCTTGTTTAATGTTTCCTTAGGAGAAAATAATTTTTCAGGTAATGATTATAAATATCCTCTTTTATCTGTTGAAGCAGCTGATGCAGGTGGCTCTGTTCAAATAATTTTTAACACGGCAAAAAAGATTGATTCCTATCAACTGATAAGGCATGCTAAAGATAAGAACTTATTGGTTATTTTAAATTACAGTACAAAAGATGAAGTCCCAAAAGAAGAAGGTGAGCTTGTTAAGTCTTTCATTGTTGAGGAGCTTCCTGATACATTTGATGTAATGAAAGATCGTTGGAGGCATCCTACAAATTGGAAAGAAGCCAGAGAACGGTCGAGCATAAGAATTTTATGTGATACCAAAAATCTTCCTATATATGTAGATAATCAATTTGTGGGTAAAACTCCTTTAGATTTTGCTGTAGATGTATTACCTGGTTGGCATCAAGTTGGCTATTTCCCAACAGACCCTGCGTTAAATCCTGAACCTCGTTCTCCAAAAGAGAAAATGATGGATAACATACTTAGGATGGGGATCTTAGATGTGTATGTAGAGGAGGGCAAGGAGCAGGAAATAGTACTCAATTATCAAAACTTGGATCAAGACGTATTAGCATTTCAAAAAAGTATTACTGCTGGAAGTTGGGTCGGCTTCAGTTTATTTTTCTTACTAATAATGCTTACTAGTTGGGGTGTGTAGTTTAGATAAAAAATATTTTTTAAGGGCAGTAGTTGTTTTCTTCACCTTTTTTATAAACAACTATGCTTACACTCAAACTACTAAAGAAAAAAAAATATCAAAGCCAAAGTCTGGGGCTAAACATGCTTATTATGGATATTGGAATCCTTATAGACGTAAAGCAGATTTAAAAAACAGTCGCGATTTTTTTATTTCAAATCCTTATTTCGAAGTTTCTAGAAACGCTAAAGCCAAAATAAAAAAAGTAGTAAAATATAATTCAAACAATGAGAAAGTTGATTCTTGGCATATTAAATGGAATAGGAGTGGTACAAGATCAGAATATAATGTCAAGTTTCATCAAAAAGGTAATATAACAAGGTTAGATAGCTTGTTGTTTTCTCATAAGCTTAGCGAGGTCGAACCTGGATGGTATGCAAAGGTTAAAAGTAAAAAAGATGGAAGGCCTTTGCGTTATGATATATATGATGAGAATGATATCAGACTTTACTTTTATAGATTTCATTATGCCCAAAGATCTGATTCTATACTCACAATGGAAACAATACAATCATCATATTTCCGATCTGATAGCACCTTAGTTGGAAGGCATATATTGTTTATGGAAAATGGAGAATGGCTTAGAGAGATTCATTTTAGAGATGAAAATAATGAGTTAGAAAGTGTAACAAGGTTTGAAGTTTCATTACCTAAGGAAGAGACAATCATAACAAGATTAGATAAAGATGGTAAAGAAATCTCAAGTAGATTAATGCAATTATCATATCCTGATAAATATTCATATAGATTTGAGTGGATGCCTGATACAGTGCTAATTGTCGAAAAAATTGAAATAAAAGAAGATACTTCGATTACATTTATTAGTCCTGTTTTAGCTAGTGTTTGGTATGGCGTCCCTTTAGTAAGTGGAACATCTTTAAATATAAGCTCACCAAACCCCACCTATGGTTTTTTCTTTGCTCCTAGAGGAAATATGATCATCAAAGGTCAAAAATATAGTTTAGGCATGGAGGTTGTATCATATGATATCCCAATTCAAGATTCTACAGAATCAATTAAAGGAGTAGGTGCATTTGCAGCTGCTCAGTATGATCTAAATAAAAATTTTGAATGGATTCCTCAAAATGTAGAAGCAGCATTAAGAATTGGAGGGGGCATGCTTTCATCTGGATTTGGAATGTCATTCAGCAGCTCATTTGGATATCATTTCATTCCAAGTAGAATATATTTAGGGCTTTATTCTCAGGCCATTATTGCATTTGATGAGTTAGGTACTGGCAAAGCTACTGGATGGGGGAGTGTAGGAGTTTCGCTAGGAACGAATGTAGGAGATATTAATCCTGACCTACTTAAACCATATAAAGATAAGCTTAATGAAGGTGCAATTCTTTCATACTTGATGAAGGAAATTATAACAAAATCTAATATAGTTTTTTCTAAAGATTATCCTTTAAGTATTGATACATTAATCACTGAGTATTTTTTAGATCCTAAACCATTTAATGCAATCAAAATAAGAACGCCATTTTCTATTAACATAGGTAATTCAAAAATAAACCTTTTATTATCCTATTTAAATTATTCTTTTCAGCCAAAAGATAATAGTGATCCAATTTTTGGTAGTCACGCATATTTTTTTGGTACTGAATTCAATTTAGATAGACTTTTATCTTTTGGAGGAAATAATCTCCGAAAGAGCTTTGAGTTTAGCGTGGGTTCTTTTCATAGTGGATTTGGTCTTTCAACAGGTGCTGGGGTTAGTTATAACTTTAAAACTTTACCAATTAATTTGAGCACATATGGAAAATTTTATGGTTTGCCTAGTGAAGAAATTTTTACAGGATGGTTTAGTTTCGGGTTTGGGCTTGGTTTAGAATTAGATAAATTTTTACTTAAATCAAAATCAAATGATGATAATTAAAAGAGCAATAATTAAAAAGGGTATATAATGAAACTAGTATTATTAAGGCATGGTGAGAGCAAATGGAATCTTGAGAATAAATTTACTGGATGGAAAGATGTAGAATTAACAGAAAAAGGTGAGAAAGAAGCTAAAAATGCTGGAGAGCTAATTAAAAATGAAAAATTTAATGTTGACATAGTTTATACTTCTGTACTTAAAAGAGCGATTAACACTATGAAAATATGCCTAGATAATATGGATGAATGTGAACCTGAAATTTTTCATGATTGGAGATTAAATGAGCGTCACTATGGGGCTTTACAAGGTCTTGATAAAGCTGAAACAGCAAAAAAATATGGCGATGAGCAAGTACTAATTTGGAGAAGAAGTTATGATATTAGGCCTCCTGAACTAGATCAAAATGATGGAAGACATCCTAAGTTTGATAAAAAATATAAAGATCTTGATAGTAAGATTTTACCTTCTAGTGAGTGTTTAAAAGATACTGTTGAACGTTTTTTACCTTACTGGGAAGAAACAATAAGCCCAAACGTAAAAAACGGTAAAAACGTCTTAATAGTAGCTCATGGAAATTCGCTTAGAGCTTTAGTGAAACATTTAGATAATATTTCAGACGATGAGATATTAAGTTTAAATATTCCAACAGGGACTCCTTTAGTATATGAATTGGATAATGACCTTAAGCCAATAAGGCATTATTATTTAGGCAATCAAGATGAGATTAACGCAAAGATAAAATCAGTTGCTAGCCAAGGGCAATCAAAATAGGTAGTTATTTTTAAAATTATTTATTTGGTAGAAAAGCCAGCAGGGTGTGTGGTTTAGGGTACTTATCCGTAGCTACAAGAAAACCTTCATTTCCATATCTAGCTAAAGCTTCCCATTTTCTAGATGTTTTTTCACCTTCAAGTTCAATCTCTATGGGCACTGATTTTGTCAATGACACTTTTCCGTTTTTAATTTCGTACTCAATCAATCTTTCAACCCTACTTGAATTACTGTGAGATGGACCATTCCCGTATTTTGATGCTAGAATATCATGACTAGGTTTAAGGACTTTACGGTCACCTGGGAAGAAATAATTTATGACCCAGAATCTATTATTTTTATCAATTCTAGTCGCATCTGCCATTCTATAATTAATTGATGAAAATGGATATTTAATTATATCATTTCCTGATGAATTTATAGATAAAGCATATGGATCTTTTATTAAGCTATCTCCATTGGCTTCAAAAATAGCAATAACCCTATCTTTATCTATAACTAGCGATTCATAAGACATATTATCAACATATGTTGGAACATCGATAACAGTTAAATTTTGTTCGGGTACTGTTATCTCCAATGTTTTTTCGTCAATATGCCCCCGAGCTAAAAGACAGCTCATGCTATCTGCGAATCTTATTTCAATTGTCAAATAAACTTCATATCCTCTAAAAGCAATAGCCTCAAATGAATCAAATCCTGGGACTAATTCGCTATAATTTGGTGTGTTAAATTTTATTTGCTTGGGAAAGATAGTTGTAGTGTCATTGCCATTTATACGTGAATCTAGTTCTGACTTTTTTATTGCGAAAACATAACCATTCAGGTTTTCAGGAAGCAATATGAGATTATCATTATACCAATCCATCCCTGAGATTTCTTCATCACTATTTTTTATCAGCCCACCAATTTTAAGTAATTTAGGAGTTCTTTCAATAGTCTGTTCTGTTGAGCAGGAAAACATCAGAAAAATCAAAAGCACAAAGTATATTTTCATTTTAATCATCTTTATTTTATCATTTTGCATTAGTTATCTTCTTGATTTTCGCATAAAGCACGTAAAAATTCAAAAGAATAAATACCAGCATGATGGCCATCTTGCCAAAAAGGTCTTAAAGCATAATATCCTACGGGTTGTAATCCTTTTAAAAGAAAACTTTCTTCTGAATCTGCTTTTATATCGCCCTTATAGACATTACCAAAAACATCCTTTTCTCCCTCGCAATTAGCACAAGGACATTTTTTTCTTAGTATCTTAAGCGGGATATAACTTTCAAATCCATCTTCCCACTTAAATATTAACATGTCATTAACTTGTTCATAATCAATTAAATTGGTTTTGTGCTGGCTCATGCTCTAACTTTATTTGAGATAGGTTATCTTTTGAGTTTCTGAACCATTTTTGTGATAAATATTAATAAAATAAATACCGCTTGGAATTTTGTGATCGGAGAACATTAGAGAATGGTTTCCGGGATGAAAATATTGATCTGATAGAACGTTAATTATTTTACCATTTAAATCTATAATTGAAATTTTAACATTCTGTCCTTCTACTAATGAGAATGGAATTCTTATTTGTGGATTAAAAGGGTTCGGGTATGCACTATGAAATGTTAATGATTGAGGAATTAAATTAGGTTTTTCATTAACTTTTAAGTTCTCAATTACAACCGGTGAAAAACTAAAATTTCCATTATTAATATTTGTAAAAGAAAATAATGGTTTCCACATGGTCAAATTGAAATTTCCAATTGCTGTCCCATTCGTTATAGTATTTATTTCAATGTACCCTTGGGTTGCTATGTAAGAATCACTTAGCAAATTCTCAACAAAAAATGAAGATAATGAATCTAAAGACAAAGAGTCACTGATTGTGGAAGTGTCTGAAAAAAAGGTTAACCATTGATTTGTAAAATTAGAATCAATACCTGGGATGAAAACAGAAAGTGTAGATAAGTTTAATGGATCCTCAATCAGATCAGCAATATCTGCTATACTTATATCCCATGACCAAATTCTAGGCTGTATGGGGTATGTTGAATCTTGTAAAATTGTTAAAAATAGGTCAAAAACATTTTCATCTCTGGGAGCGATACCCATCATTAAAAAAGAGGATGAATCGTTAAGAGTTAAATTTAGAGCACCCCCAAAGCTTGTTGTGTCTTCAATTGACGATGAAAATGAACCTGTTTCTGATCCGCTGTAAGAAAAGTCTAGAGACCCTTGATAAAGCGTCTGAGATAATAAAACACTGGTAAACAAAGAAATGAAAAATTTCATTTCAGATGATTTAATTAATCATTTCTCTTTAGCGAGAGTAAAACCGAGGCGCCAATATTTCCAAATCCAGTTAAAGCATCTGCAGGAGAGGGGATCATATAGCCGTTACCAAATAACCTAACTCCAAGTGGAGAGTCCTCAAACCAATAGTCTAACGTTCCACCTACAACTACACCTAAACCACCATCATAATTTTCATCCCATCCTAATGAATATGTAATTCCTGTTTCTATACTAGGATGAACATTATCCCCCAAGAAGTTTAGTATAGGTTGTAAATCTGTTTTTATTAGGCCACCTATTGTTATCGATTTAATTTTTTTAGAATCATTAGTGTTACCAAATTCTTTATCAAATCCAAAAGTAATTAATCTGCCTCCTAAAGACATATTTACAGGACCAATAGGGAAATAAGGCAATGAGAAATCAAATCCTAAATTTGGAAGTGAGCTAGGATTTTTATCGTTTTCTAATAACAGGCTTGGTCTGAAGTACACAGGCATGCCATAAAAAGTAGAAACTGAAAAATAATTTAGATTACCTAGATCATAATCTTCATATTCTTCAGCTTTAGATGATGAATATTCTTTTTTTTCATCATCTCTTTCAATTATTGAAAATTTTCCATCGAGATATGTTTGTTGTGCAATGCCATCCTCAATCATTATGATTCCGTTATCCAGTTTAAAATTATTTATGTCAACAACAGGTATTTTTTCTGGCATTACTAAGCCTTCAGGGGTTATAAAAACATGTCTTACATCAGATGAGGATAGCTCACCATCGAGAGTAGTGCCATCATAAAAAGTAATAGTCCCATTAATTGAATATGTAAAATTAATTATTAAGACAAATAAAAATATTTTTTTCATAACTACCTCAATTTAGTTTGTTTAATTATGTGGGCCCACAGGGACTCGAACCCCGAACCAACGGATTATGAGTCCGCTGCTCTAACCAATTGAGCTATGGGCCCAAAACTAAAGGAACAGAAATTATGTATTTGAGAGTAATTTCTGAACTATTATAATTGTTTAATTTAAACTTACTTTAATTACAAAATATGGGTAAAAACAAAGTGCATACTAAAAATATTAAAAAAGATAATATTTTTCAAGTGCATGGCTATAATAATTGTCTCTCTCTGCTAAAAAAAAGTCAATATGAAATTATTAGGATAGATATATTAGATCAGAAAAAAGATTATTTTGCTAGCACGGTAGATTTTCAAAAATATTCTCATTGCCTTCGTTTGCTAAATAAAAATGATTTTTATAATAAACATGAAAGCATTAGATCTCAAGGCATTGTAGTTCAATTTAAGGGTCCAATTATCAAAGAGATAAGAAATTATAAGGCCGTAAACTCAAATTCATGTCTTTTAATTCTAGATAATATAGAAGATCCTCAAAATGTTGGTCAAATTATAAGAACAGCTGAATGTGCTGGAATAAATGGGATAGTATTTCCATCTCATAATTCATTTAGAGTGTCAAACACAATTATTAATGTCAGTCAGGGCGCGTTTGTTAATATGCCTCTTTATGAAGTGACAAATATATCAGACACAATTTTAGATCTGAAAAAGAATGATCATTGGGTTATTGGAATTGAAAATAGTATAGAAGCTAAGTTATGGTCTCAATTAGACTACACTGGTCATATCGCTATTGTTGTTGGCAGTGAAGGTAAAGGTATTCGTAAAAAAGTAATTGGACACTGTGATTTTTTAGGTAATATACCTATGCAAGGCGACATTAATTCATTAAATGTTTCAGCTGCTGTTTCAGCAATACTTTTTGAACGTCTTAGGCAAATTAAATTTAAAGGATGAGGAATTCTTATGGCTTCTACTCATGATTACATAGCTGATAAACGTAACAAAGATATTTTGATATACATTAATGGGGAATTTTTTCATCGATCAGATGCAAAAGTTTCAGTGTTTGATAGTGGCTTTCTTTTAGGAGATGGAGTTTGGGAAGGAATTAGGCTTCACAAAAATAGTCTCATTCATTTTGATCAACACATCAATCGCTTGTATGCTGGTGCAGATGCAATAGCAATGAAAATTCAATTAAATAAAAATGAACTAAAAGATGCTGTTAGGCTAACATTAGAAAAGAATGCAATGCATTCCGATACTCATATCAGATTAATTGTATCCAGGGGTATAAAAAGTACTCCTTATCAGCATCCAAAAGTCACAATCGGAGATCCTACTATTGTAATCATTCCAGAATATAAAAAGCCAAATAGTGAGGTTTTTGATATTGGTATACGGTTAGCTTCAGTAAAAACAAAAAGAGATAACATGGTACAAGATCCTAAAATTAATTCATTGAGTAAAATGAATTGTATTAGTGCATGTATTGAGGCAGACAGATTAGGTGTGGATGAAGGATTAATGTTTGATCCAAATGGTTTTGTTTCTACGTGTAACTCAACAAATTTTTTCATCGTAAAAAAAGATGAGGTATGGACTTCAACAGGAGAATTTTGTTTAAATGGCGTAACCAGAGGATCTGTAATCAAGCTTTGTAAGAATAATAATATTATAGTATTTGAAAAAGATTTTTCAATAGATGATGTGTATATTGCTGATGAAGCATTTGTGACAGGTACTTTTTCAGGAATAATACCTGTCGTTGAAATTGATGGGCACAAATTTAATATAGGCCCTTTAACAAAAAGGTTATCTGCTATTTATAAAGATGATATTGAAAACTTATCATAAATATGAATGATAGAAATATTACAAGAATAGCAATGTGGTCTGGTCCTAGAAATATTTCTACAGCTATGATGAGATCTTTTGAAAACCGAGAAGATACATTAGTGATTGATGAGCCCTTTTATGCCTATTATTTAAACAAAACTGGTTTAAATCATCCCCTTAGAGAAAAAGTACTAGCATCTCAAAGTATAAATTGGGATGAAATTGTCTCCCAATTAAATGGAGAGATACCAAAAGGAAAGACAATTTTTTATCAAAAACATATGGTCCATCATATTTTGTCTTTTGATAAAATTGGATGGGTAAAAAATTTTAAAAATTGTTTGCTAATTAGAAATCCTAAACAAGTCATAGTTAGCTATTCTAAGAAAAGTAAGATTAATAGCATTAACGATTTAGGATTTGTTCAGCAAGTTGAGTTATTTGAGCAAATAAAAAATCTAACTGGATCGTACCCTGCTGTGATTGACTCAAAAGACATTTTATTGGATCCTAAATTATATTTATCAAAATTGTGTAATTATTTTGATATTAGCTTTTTAGAAGAAATGTTAAGCTGGCCAATTGGTCAGAGGACGAGTGATGGAATATGGGGTAGTCATTGGTATAAGAATGTTATTAATTCAAATGGTTTTATACCATACAAAGAACCAGAGGAGAGCATTCATCAAAATGATATGCAGTTCTATCAAGATTCAATCGAACATTATAATTACTTAAGCTCCTATAAATTATAAATGAACTCATTTAGTTTTTTATTTATTCGTGCTAACTTAAGTATTGAAATCATTATGTAATTTCGATGCTAAAATAGTTCTCAGGGATTAAGACCATCAAAAAAATATTATTTGTTAGTGCTTTATTAGTCATTTTTACTTCATGCGCTTCTATTTTCAATAAAAAGAATGTGGAGTATAAGCCTGTACAGTATGCCAAAAATGATTACAGAGTATTAAAAAAAGAAAATCGTTATACTGGTACTTTTATGATTCGTCAAAAATCAAATGGTTTTTTCATTCCTGATGAAAAAATCTCTGTTGATATGGACATTGTCATTTCTTCTTTAAAGGTACCTTATTTAAGGGTTTCATATTATGGTACTGAGCAGCTTTCTATACCTGATGGTCAAACTCTATCATTTATATTAGATGACGAAGAGATAAAACTTAGCTCAAAAAGAGAATCAAATAGATTAAAAAAAGGTAATGAAGCCGTAGAGGTATTATCATATTTAGTGACTAGAGGACAAATGAAAAAAATATCAAACGGTCGTAGGCTAAAATGCACTTTACACAATTATACATTCCCAGTACCAAATCAAATGAAACAGAATTGGGATAGTTTTATTGATGAATATTGGCAGTAATTAATTTTTTATCGGTTTTAGTCTTATAACTCTCCCAGGGTCCTCGATCGCTACATAAATAAATCCATCTGGCCCAGTCTCAACATCTCTCACTCTACTTCCTGTATTAAGAATTAATTCTTGTTTGACCACTTTTCTATTTTCTATTTCAAGTCTATATAAATTTTCGAATTTGAGTGATGTTACAAACAAATTATTTTGCCAGTTGGTAAAAATTTTATTGTCATAAAAATCTATTCCGCAGACAGCAATGGAAGGCGTCCAGTGAGTTATCGGTTGCTCCATTCCTTCTTTATGCGTGTATTTTGTAATTTTAGTACCGATGTAGTTAATCCCATAAGTGATTTCTGGCCAGCCATAATTCTTACCTTTTTCTATTACATTAAGTTCGTCACCACCTCTAGGTCCATGCTCTGCTGAAAAAATACTATATGTTTTTTTATCTATTACTAGACCTTGAGGATTTCTATTGCCATAAGTCCAAATTGATTTTTGAGCATCTGGCTTATTAACAAATGGATTATCCTCTGGGATTGACCCATCATCATTTAATCTATGAATCTTTCCATTAGGAGTAGTTAATAGTTGTGCTTGGTTTCTATTACCTCTATCTCCAATTGAGAAATACAAATAATTATTATTATCAAAGACCAATCTTGAGCCGTAATGCACATTACTTTTTGTATAAAATTTATCATCTGCTTTATAGATGGTTTGAACGTTAAGCAATTTATTGTTTTTTAGTTCAGCCCGTACGATTGAGGTGAATGATTTATTTTTATCTTTAGGTAAAAAATCTGAAAAACAAATATATACAAGATTATTATCTATGAAATTTGGATGGATTTGAACATCAAGTAACCCACCCTGGCCTTTGTATTTTACTTTAGGAACTCCTGAAATTTTCTTTTTACTTTTCCCATTTTTTTTTATTTGCCACAAGGTGCCATTGCGGTCACTTACTAAAAGATCTTTATTAGGGAGAAAGCACATTCCCCATGGTATTTCAAAACCATCAATAAAGTTTTCAACAATAAAAGATTCTTTATCTGTTTTTTCTACCGAAGTATCCCAGCCGTAAGACTCATCAGCTTTTGTACTACATGAAAAAAGAAATAATAATATTGGTATGAGCATAATATTATTAATCAATTAGTGATCCGCAATTAAAACAGAATTTAGAATTAACATCTAATTCATCCGTATCACAAACAGTACAAGAAATAGTGTCTTCTTGATTCTTTTTAGCTGATGATAACTCAGAGGTTATAATACCAGTTGGCACAGCTAGCATACTATAACCAATTAACATTATAAAGGATGAAACTACCTGCCCAAAGGGTGTTGTTGGAACAATGTCACCATACCCAACAGTTGTCAATGTTACAATTGCCCAATATATACTTATTGGTATGTTAGTGTATCCAGATTTTTCTCCTTCAATTAGGTACATTAAAGATCCTAAAACGATAACAATATTTAATACCGCAAAAAAGAATATAAAAATTTTCCTTTTACTTGCGACTAATGCAACTATCAAAAGATTAGCTTCACCTATATATTTAACTAATTTTAATATTCTAAATATTCTTAGTACCCTTAAAATTCTAATTACAGACAAAACTTGGGTGCCTGGGAAAAATAAACTTAGATAAGTAGGCAAAATTGAAAGAAAATCTATAATACCATAGAAACTAAAAATATAACTTAATGGCCTTCTTATACAAATCGCTCTTAATATATATTCTATTGAAAATAAAATTGTGAATACCCATTCAGCAATGTAAAGGTAGTTACCATAGTTTTCATTATATTCTGAAACACTGTCTAGAAGTACTGTTACTATACTTAATATGATGGCAACAATTAATACTTCATCAAATAGTTTCCCAGTTTGAGTATCTGTGCCAAAAATAATTGATTTTATTTTTTTTCTCATCTTGAACACTTTGTTTCGGTATCAAACTTAATATTTTTTAATTAAATAAGTGAATTTGTAAGATAATTAATCTTTTTTATAATTAATCTTTTTTCATTTAGCTATTGGTTTGGCGAATATGTTATGTGTATCAGAGCATTTGCGTAAATAGTTATATTTTAGTACACAATTATATATATTTATAAATGAACTAAAAGGTAATTATAATGGCAACTTTGATTTTAAGGAAAACATACAGTGCAATGATGGAAGAAATGGAAGCTTTAGATAAGCGGAAGAGAGAGACATCAGAAAAAATTAGAGAGGCAGCTAGTCATGGTGATCTAAAAGAAAATGGCGAGTATCATGCGGCTAGAGAAGAGCAGAGTTTAATCATATATAAAAAACAGCTTATGCAATCTCATTCTCCATTTCAAATAATTGAAGATGTAGATGTAGATACGAAAGAAGTGGGCTTTGGGAATAAAGTATTGATCTTGGAAGATGGTAAAGATAAAGCTGAAGATTATTATCTTCTTGGGCCAATTGAACTTGATTTAGATTTGTACCCATTAGTTGTAACTTATCATTCTCCATTTGGACAAGCTTTGATTGGTAAGAAAGTAAATGAAGATTTCACACTAGATATTCGTGGCAAAGAAATTAAGTTTACTGTTACTGCAATAGAGAAAATAGCCTCAGAATAGATTCATTTTTTTAAATATAAATGTAGAGGGAGGAATCATCTCTCCATTGTATTGAGTAGGTTCAATGAGCCATCTTCCCTCTATTTAAAATTATATTATTATTTTAATAGAACCATTTTTTTAGTTTTCCTGAATTCACCTGCTTGAATCGTGTAGATGTACATTCCAGCCGATACTGATTGTCCCAAATTATTTGTAGCATCCCAAAGTACAAATCTACGACCAGGCTTTTGTACTTCATTAATTAAAGAAACTACTTCACGCCCCATAACATCAAATATTTTTAGTGAGACGAGTTCAGTTTTTGGAAGCTCATAATCAATCCTAGTAATTGGATTAAACGGATTAGGGTAGTTCTGATCTAAGCTAAAAACTAAAGGTGTAATTTGTTCGCCAATACTTACAGATACATCTTCAACTATTAAGCTAATGTCTATAGTATCTGTGTCAGAAGAATTATTATTTAGTACTACAATTTTTGATTCATACAAACCGTATCCTAGATCATTTGTATTTATTGAAATGTCTGCTAGTTCTGTTTCCAAGTAATGCACGTATCCAGAATCATTAGAAGAAATCCACTTTGGTATCACATTCAAACTAATTTCATCTAAAGCCACGCCAGAAGCCCAGTTACCATTATCATTAGATCGAAATGCGATATCAATAGTTTGACCTGCATAGGAATCTAAATTTATTTTTTCTTTCAACCATTCCTCTACATTGCCATCATAAATATCTAATGATAATAATTCTATAGAATTTTCCCAATTATCTAATGATGCTAAAACTTGAAATTCTTGACCGTAATTACCAGTAAAAAACCTTAAAAATGATAAATTTATATATGCATTAGGTAGTTGTATGGGTCCTGTAAATAACATGTCATTTGAACCGTCACTATTGCATAGGTCGTCATTTGTGGCAATATAAAAATCATTTCCAGCAGGAATAGGAAAGTAGGCACTGGTCGCATCTTGAGTTACAAACCATCCAGGGTTATCACATTCAGCATTTGTGGCTGTATACCAATTTGATGGTAATAATCCATTTGCAAAATCAATATATAATTCGCGATTTTCTGCTATAAATGTCTTATAGCTGAGGACGGATGCTTCCTCACCATCATTAGTGATACCAATGGATATTATAGAAAGACTATCACTGGATAATGATAATTCTATTACTTCATCAGAAATTGACATAGAAGGAATGTTATTATTTTGAATGTTTATCATTCCGTTATTTATATCAAAAAATATATTATCATTAGCTTGTACCATAATTCTTGCAGAATTTGTTGGAATAGTTGGCGGTACTAAAAAAGTGTATGACCCATTATTCAGAATGGAATCTGCAAGAATGAAATCAAAATTTTTATCACCAAAAAACGAAATTAGGATATTAACTGATTGGCAATTTACGCCATTAGGATTATCTGTATTAGCTACATCCCATGTTATAGTCTGTTCTGAACCTACCTCCCAAGTAGTTGAGTCTGTTTGTGAAGTAACTCTAAAAGGACCTGCTGTTCCATCAACAAAAAATTTTAGATTTTTATGATTTAATGATCCAGAATATGGGTCATTAGTTCTTACAACTAAACGCATGTTCATCTCTCTTGTTGCAAACGGTAACTTTTCTACAATCTGGTTTATTCCAGTATAATAGTTCATGCCATATTTTTCATATTCATTATTCAGTAATAAATCCATTTCTGGAAAATAACGCTTATATCCTTTTGGTTGGGGAGCTGCTGGTATAGATAGTGAACCTTGATCTGGCAAGAGGAAGTTTTCTGCTTCAGGATCTGCTGAATAAAGTTCATCCGCAGTATCATTAGATTCCCAATTGTACGTATAATTTTCACTAAGTGGATAACTACTTCCTTCAAGAACATATGGCGTTTCAATAGGAATTGTAAATCCCTCTTCTGGTAATATCACTTCTGGAATGATATTATTCATTTGTTCTGTAGTATAGCCATTATGGTAATACCAATTCCCATACGGACCTATGGTCTCCTGATAGTTTAATGCCCATTCAGTACTGTGAGTTGAAAACATATTTCCTGTCTGATTTACACTATGCACCATAATAGTTCCACCAATAGATGTTCTTATACCATTTTCTCCACAAAAATTATGAGGGGAACCAAAATTATGCATTACCTCATGACTAAAAACCGCCATACTAGGAACCTGAGCAGAGGTAGGCCCTGGACAATACGCTAAACCTCCAGGGTATCCAGTATCAAATAAAGCTCCATAATCCCACAATCTTTCTTCATCAGTTGAATCCCAACCACCACTACCTACTCTAGCATCTAAAACTGAATCTACAACACCTAGTTCACAACCGAGAGTTGCCCAACCATCTCCACAATCTTGGTTAAATACATCTGGTGCGGGGTTATCATTAGTAAAAATTAATTCATCATTATTTTCCACAATTTGCAATTGAAAAGAAACATCTCTTACATAAAGTGAATTAACATATGCAACAGAACCTACTAGCCATGTCAATCCACCTTCTATTGTTCCATCAGCAGCATCATTGGTTACAGCCTCTGTCACCATCGCAGCAAATCGATAAGTTACTAACTCTGTACCTGCAGGATAACAGGGATCATCTGTACCCATGCACTCTGGGAATTCTCTATTTGTTTCTAGTACACTATTTTTCGTTTTGCAAAAAGTTTCTTCATTTCTAATAGTTTCGTTGTATACCACAATCCCATTAATTCTATCTTGGACATTAAATGATTTAAAATGAGATGGTTTTAGATTGGAGTCTACAGATCCAATTATTTTATCTCCATTTAATACTACTGTCGCTCTGTGAGTGGGATTTTCAAGTCCTATGCCAACATATGTTTTAATATTTGGATATTTTTTTGCTAGGTTAGGGTGAATTACTGTATTTTGATAAAACCTAAAAGAAATTTTCTTTCCTTCAGATGTTGGCATAAATAAAACTATATCAGATGGTTTCCTTTCAGAAGCGTTGGGTGCTTGAAGAAGTTTATTTTTAAAATCATTTAGGTTTAATTCAAAAACTGAACCATTATTTATTTTTTCCTTATAGTACCAAAAGTCAGTATGATAATTTTCACCAAAAGTATGCGATGTGAATTGAAAAAATAAAATTAAAAATAACGTAGTTTTACATTGGATAAATTTCACAGTTGGTCCTTTGAATTAAATATTTAAAACGATTTTATCTTTTAGTGTTTTTTATACTTACAATAAATGAAAAAATATATTAACAAAATTTAATTACAGTACTTTGAGTTTTTCTAGCCAAGATTGATTAATCTCAATAATAGCAGAAATACAAAAATTTTAGTTATCATCATTTAAAGGAGTAGGATGGAAAATTTCACATCAAAAAAATTTGGAATATGGTTTGACTTTAAAATTCAGCCAGAAAATGAATGGATGAAGTTTTTTGATAAGCTTGAAAATGCAAATATAAGTGAATGTTTTATAAACGCTAATGCTAATCAATTAAACTATTTAATTTCTTTAACTAAGAATTATAATTTTAATATTCATGGATGGATATGGACATTGAATAGACCATATGATGAAAAATGCTCCAAAAATCTAGATTGGTATTCTGTTAATAAAAATGGACAGAATAGCTATGAAAATCGTCCTTACGTTGATTACTACCAGTGGCTTAGTCCTTTTAGTGAGGGTGCAAGGGATTATATTAAAGGCAATATATCAAAAATTGCTTCTGTTGATGGTCTATCATCTGTACACCTTGATTATGTAAGGTATTGTGATGTTTTTCTTCCAAAAAATCTTCAAAAATATTACAGTATAAATCAGACTCATGAATTTCCAGAATATGATTTTGGGTACCATATAAATGGCAGAAAAAGTTTCAAAGATATGTATGGAATTGATCCAATTGATATTAATGATACCAAACTATCAAGAAAGTGGAAACAATTTAGATGCGATGCTGTAAGTAGTTTAGTTAAGGAATTAAAAGCGATTGCAAAAAATAGAAAAAAAAAGATTTCTGCAGCAGTGTTTCCTTATCCTGAAATGTCTAAGGAAATGGTTCTTCAAGATTGGTCCTCTTGGGATTTAGATATTGTTTGTCCGATGAATTATCATCACTTTTATGATGGCGATATTGATTGGATATCTGATAGTGTTTCAAAAGGTGTTAAATATAAAAAACCAGATGGAATGTACTTATCTGGATTATTTTTAGGAGTATTATCTCCACCAAAATTAAATGAAGCAATTAAGTCATGTTTGAAAAGTGGTGCTAATGGAGTTTGCCTATTTAACGATGAGTGTTTAAAAGAAGAGCATATTAAAATATTAAAATCTTTTAGATTATAGATGTTTATCGACTTAGCGTACTTTATACTTTTTCATTCCTAACATAGGTCTTAACCAATTAATCCTTTTAACAATTTCATAACCTATAAAACACCCGATGAAGGTTATTATATTGATTAAAATAAATTGAATGAAAAGAGTTAAAGTGGTGATTTCTGTTTTTTTGAATTTTGGGATTAAGAGAGGTACTGGACTGAAATCAGCCCCAATTTTTCCTTTCTCATCTGGCGTAATAGATATCTTAAATGAATCTTCTTTCCTAGTTACATTAATATCAATGGGTATATCAGGTTTCCAGTTTTCAAAATTTGTTATTATTTGGTCACCATTTAAAAGCATGGCTTTATCAGCTGGACTACCTGGTTCAATGGCAATAATAGTATAAGTCTTATCTATATGGGTTGGACGATTTAGAATTAGTTCTGAAGCTGCAAAAAGAAATATCATATGCAGGATATATATTGGATAAACAGCTTTTCCAAGATAGGTTAATAATTTGCTAGGACTATTAAGATAAGTTGAGCTAAATCCAAATAAAGCAAAAAGCCAGCTCCATGATTCTATTACAATTAAA